>CAKZVN010000302.1 GCA_937922105.1 uncultured Litorilinea sp. | reverse complement strand
ACAGGACGACGCGCCCGCCAACATCCCGCGCGTCGAGATTGTCCCCGTCGCAGGTCAAGCAGCAACCGCAACCCCCATTCCTCCTACGGCTACGCCTACGGTGAACCCCTCGCCCACACCGCCCAAGATCGGGCCGGGCCGCCTGTGGTCCACCTTCACCCCGCGCCCCGCTGCCCAAAGCGATCACTTCTGGGTTGCCAACCCCTTTGCCGGCTTCGCGTCCAATCGCTTTGCCAGCCCCAATTACCAGTTCGGCTCTACCGCCGGCAACCGCTACCGCCCCCATCATGGGTTGGACATTTCCAATCCCCTGGGGACGCCCGTCCAAGCCGGTGTGGAGGGCGTAGTCGTTCATGCCGGACCGGACGACCCGGCTGTGCTCGGCCCCTATCCCAACTTCTACGGGCAGACCGTGGTCATCTTGCTCGACCGTCGCTTGCCGGTCGCGGGCGGTGAGTTGGATGTCTACGTGCTCCACGGACACCTGAGCGAAGTGCGCGTGACCGTCGGTCAACGCGTCCAGCCCGGTGACATCGTCGGCCTAGTGGGCATGACCGGTATCGCCATCGGACCCCATCTGCACATCGAGGTACGTCTGGGCGCCAACACCTACAACCACACCGTCAACCCGTGGCTCTGGCTGCAACCCGCGCCCGGCAACGGCGTGGTGGCAGTGCGCGTGCTCACCGCAGATGGGCGTACTTGGGCCGGCGCTAAAGTCAGCATCGCCCGCTTCCAGGGTGGGCAAGCCGTTTGGGCGCGCCAAATCGAAACCTATCTCGATACCGAAAATATCGGGCCGGACCCGGCTTGGGGCGAAAACGGCGTCATGGGCGATGTCCCCGCCGGGAGCTACTATCTCATCGCCAACATTGACAACGAAAGCATCCGGGCCGAGTTCGAGGTGCGCGCCGGCGAAACCACCTTCGTGGAAATCCGTACCAGCCGCTGAGCAAGCCATGACCGCCGCGACCCTGCCCACACCGGTCATCATCTACACCGATGGCGCCTGCCTGGGCAACCCCGGACCGGGCGGGTGGGCTGCCATTCTCTGCTACAACGGCAAGCGCCGCGAACTGAGCGGGCGCTATCGCGCCACCACCAACAACCGCATGGAACTGCGCGCAGCCATCGCCGCGCTCAACACCCTCACCCGTCCCTGCTTGGTGGAGCTGCACACCGACAGCAACTATCTGCGCGACGGCATCACCCGGTGGGTGCACGGCTGGCAGCGCAACGGTTGGAAAACTGCGGACAAAAAGCCGGTCAAGAACCAAGACCTTTGGCGCGAGTTGCTGGCAGCTCTGGAACGCCACGCTCCGGCAGGCGGCGTCACCTGGCACTGGACACGCGGTCACGCCGGCAATCCGGAAAACGAGCGCGCCGATATGCTGGCAGGGGCTGCGGCGCGCGCCGTCACCGACGCCGACCCTGCAGACCCGCCGCTCTAAACGCCTATCACCCTGCGCGCGACGAAGGCCCCCCACCGTCCGGCGCCGCCAAATCGCGCGCCATCAACCACGGCAGAATGCCTGCGCCGAAATATCGCACATAGCGCCCGTGGCGAATTCCCACATAGCCCATCCGCACATCGGGCCAACTCCACGCGCCGCGATAGCGGATAAAACCCGCCACCTCCCAGGCCCACAACAGCAAAATGGCGACCACCGCCGGGAACCAATAGCCCACAAAGACAAAAGCCATGTAGTGCCGCGCCGGATGCAGGTCATCCACCAGCGCCGGGTCAAAGCCCGTCGCGCCGACGCGCACCGGCGGCGCGCCTGCCATCTGGCGGAGAAACCGTCGTGGACGGCGCAGGTCCTGCAAGCGGATAAACGCGAAATCCTCGCTCAAGCGCGCGATAACGTCCTGCGCGGCAAAGCGACCGGCCCCGGCGGCTGCCACTGCGGCGTGGGTCGCCACCAGCAGGCCGTCGAGGCCGGTCCGATGCGTGGAGGGTTTCTCCGTAGACGCTTGTCCGCTCCCGATCATCCCGGTCATTTGACCCGACGATTTAAAATTTAAGAAGAGCCGTGGCTGGCGGGCAACTTGCCCAACTCGCGCCAGCGTTGCGCCGCGCCGTGGCGGAAAAACTCCGGCGAAAAATCGGCCAAGAACTCCCAACCCTCCACCGCCAGCCCTTCTTGCAACTCGTCGGTGAGATCAAATTCCAACGTGCGACCGTCGGTGCGGACCTCAAAACGCAACACGTCGTCGTTGCCGTCGTCAATCACATCCACCACACAGGGACGGTCCGTCCCCAGCGGCTTCTGGAAAAAGGCTGCCGAACAGCGCGCGCAAAAGGTGAGCGACGCGTCACAGTACCCGCGGTCCATGACAATCTTCATGATGTTCCCCCCGTACTTCTCCTTGTACTACATCTCGACAATGGTAGAGCCGCCTCCCCGGAGGCGATCATTCGGTGGAATGGTCGGATCAGGGTGTGAACACTACTCCCAGTATAGCCTGCCGAGACCGCCCTGTCATGTGACATCTGTCCCTTTTTTTGCGTTACTCCCGGCGCTGCGGTCGCGCCGCTTAGTGGCGGAAGTGGCGCGTGCCGGTGAAGACCATCACCAGCCCCAGGCGGTCTGCCGCTGCGATCACCTCGTCATCACGCACCGAGCCGCCCGGCTGCACCACCGCAGTGATGCCGTACTTGGCAGCCTCCTCAATGCCGTCGGCAAAGGGGAAGAACGCATCCGATGCCATGACGGCCCCTTGCGCGCGTTCACCCGCCTTGTGCGCAGCCAACATCACCGAGTCCACCCGGCTCATCTGCCCCGCGCCCACGCCCACCGTCGCCTGATCTTTGGCGAAGACAATTGCGTTGCTCTTGACCCAGCGCGCCGTGCGCCAAGCAAAGGCCAAGTCCGCCAGTTGCGCCTTGCTGGGCAGGGCACGGCTCACCACGCGCCACTGTGTGGGGTCCATATCGGCCTGGCTGTTATCAATCTCCTGGACCAAGACGCCGCCGTAAATACTGCGCAGGCTCAAGGGACGCAACGATGTGCCCGTAGGTTGCACCACGCGCAGATTCTTCTTCTTCAGCAGCGCGTCCAGCGCTTCCGGCGCGTAGCCCGGCGCCGCGATCACCTCGACGAACAGGGAAGCCATCGCCTTGACCGTCTCCTCATCCAGTGTACGGTTGACGGCGATGATACCCCCGAACGCGCTCACGGGGTCCGATGCCAGCGCCTTGTGGTAGGCCTCCACCAGCGTCTCCGCCGAAGCCAAGCCGCACGGGTTGCCATGCTTGATGATGGCAACCGTGGGCTGGGGAAAGTCTTGCGCCGCCTGCCACGCGCCGTCCAAGTCCAGCCAGTTGTTGTAGCTCATCTCCTTGCCGTGTAACACGGCAAAGGGGGCGGTCTCCCCGGCATAGGCATAGAGCGCGCCTTGCTGGTGCGGATTCTCGCCGTAGCGGTTCAGTTGCACGCGCACCAGGTCCAGCAACAACTGGGCAGGCACCGCAGCCTCCTCCCCCGGCGCGATCTGGTCAGCAAGATAGGCTGCGATAGCCGAGTCATAGGCCGCGGTGTGGCGAAAGGCCTTGAGCGCCAAGCGTTTGCGCAACATGGTGGACGGTCCCCCCGCAGCAAACGCCGCCGCCACCTCGTCATAGTCCGCCGGGTCACATACCACTGCCACTGCCTCGTGATTCTTGGCAGCCGCGCGCAACAAGGCGACGCCGCCGATGTCAATCTCCTCGATGGCGGTTGCCAGCGTGACGTTCGCTTGCGCCACCGTCGCCTGGAATGGATAAAGATTCACCACCACCAGATCAATCGTGGGAATCTTGTGCCGCGCCAACTCCTCCAAGTGGCTGGGGATGCGCCGCGCCAGGATGCCGCCGTGCACCGCCGGATGCAACGTTTTCACGCGACCGCCCAGGATTTCGGGAAAACCGGTCAAATCCTCCACCGCCAACACGGGGAGGCCCGCCTCGGTCAGCGCGCGCGCCGTACCGCCACTCGCCACCAACTCCACCCCCGCCGCATGCAGCCGCGTGGCAAAGTCCACCAGTCCCTGTTTGTTCGATACCGAGAGTAGCGCGCGGGTTGTCGTCATGGTTGTTGTCCTTTCTGTCGGGTGTGCCGGCTATGCCGGATTGATGGGATACGAGCGCTCTTTAACGCCGAAACCGAGTGTAGCCGATGCGCCGCCACGCAAAAAAGGCAGCCGCCTCCCTGTGGAAAGCGGCTGCCCAGCCCAGGCGTTCGACTGTCGGCGTCTACACCGCGGACCTTCCTCGTGGTCAATTCCACGTTTCTCTCCGGCAAGCCGGAATGCGCCAGTCGGCCCCGCAGCGCTCTGAATTATGCTTCGCAGTATAGGGCGCGCCTAACTCGCTGTCAAACCGCGACGGCCTGCGAAGTGGTCCAACCGCTGCTCCAACGCAGTCACGCGACCGTTCATTGCCGCAGCCAAACCTGCCTGCTCGCGCTGCAAGAGGCGGTGCAGCGCCGGAAAGGTCATACCCAACGCGGGCACACGGTTATACTCATCGTAAAGCGACTGGATGCAGCCCGCATACAATGTAGCAGGCGACAGCTGGGCTAGCTGTGCATCCGGGTCCAGACCGCGACGCCGTTGCCGGGCACGCAGGCGTGCCAGAAGCGCCTCCGACGCAGCTGCCAGTTGATCCTCAACCCCCACACTCTGCATGGTATCCAGCGCTAAGATCGGCGCGGGCGACGACAGGGCAAAGAGCGTGCCGGCGCGCGGCAGCCCGTTCCGGATCACCTCCAGCCGCCCCCCATAGGTATAGAAGGTGACGCGCTTTTCGACCCGATCCTCCAGGATCAAGTTGCCGGGGCCGACGCGTGTCCCACGCGTGAGCGGCGAATCCATGTACACCGTCGCCCGCTCCATCACGTTGCGCCCCCGCTCCAACGCCAACCGCATCCGCTCCGGGTCATAATGGGCGTAGGTGGGCTGGGGACGCATGGCAACCGCCAAGACCCGAAACCCCGGGCGATCCGGGGCAAAGGGAAAGAACAGCCCAAAGCCCCACCGCTCCATCACCCGGATCACCGTGCGCAGTTCAGTCTCGTTCATACCGTTCAGTATAGCATGAACGCGACCGTGCGCCGATTTTCAGCGCCGGATTGCGCCGAAATTCACAAGCCATCCCCTTCTCTATCCGGCGTAGGCGCGTTCCAACTCGGCGATATCCAGTTTCTTCATGGCAAACAGGACATCCATCACGCGCTTGGCGCGCACCGGGTCCTGATCCAGCCGGAAGCGATAGAATACCTCCGGCACTACCTGCCACGATACTCCGAACTTGTCCTTGAGCCAACCGCACTGCTCCGCTTCCGGCACCGCGGAAAGATAATTCCAAACCATGTCGAGTTCCTCCTGGTTGGCGCAATCCACGCACAACGAGATGGCCTCGTTGAACCCAAAGCCATGCGTGAGGTCGCTGTCGCTCGCCATCAACGCTTGACCGTTGAGCGTGAACAGTCCAAGCTCCAAGCCGTGACCGGTCGCGCGCGGTTGGAGAAAGTCCACGCGTGAATCGGGAAAGAGCGCCGTGTAATGGCGAATCGCCTCTTCGGCGCGCCCAGCCTGCGCATCGGTAAAGAGTAGGAGCGGCGTGATACTCTGCGGACGCTCGCTCAGATGCAATTGCCACGATACACCGTAGCGATCCGCCACCCAGCCGAACTTCAGGCTGAACGGATAGGTCCCTAGTTCCATCAGGACCGCGCCGCCCTCCGCCAGCATCCCCCACAGCCGGTCGAGTTGCGCCTCGCTCTCACAGCCGACAAAGAACGAGATGGCGGGCGTGAACTTGAAATGCGGCCCGCCGTCCAACGCCATAAAGCGCCGCCCCGCCAGCTCGAAAACCGCGGTCAACACCTTGCCCTCCAATCCCTGGATCGGCCCGTCCAGCGGCCCGTCGGGATAGCGCATGACAAAGTCAATCCGTCCTTGCTCAAACGCGGAGACATAGAACGCCATAGCCTCCTCGGCTTGACTGTCGAACCACAAAAACGGGGCGATGGGCTGCATGGTGAAGCTCTCCTTTGGTGTGGGCGCAAAAGTTAACGCGACCAAGCCGGGCACATGGGAACAGCCACAACGCTCGCCTTAGTCCGGCCCGCGTGGCTGCGGGCACACCCAGCATACCAGAACACTTGTTCGATGTCAAGTCATGCGTCACCATGGCCTAGGGCTGTATCAAGATGACAGAGCACCGATGAAACACAATGCAAGTTGCAGATTGGCGTCGAAGTGTCGTTGGGCGGTTGGACTACATGGCCACCCCTCCAGGCGAAGAAGACCGAGCAGGGGGTTACACAGGGCAGCCAAGGCTTGGGGCGCATTGTCGGTAGGGACTTGACAGTGGGCCTCACCCCAGGAGACATTGCGAATGTAATGGGGGACGTTTTCAATGGTCCAATGCCAACGCCAGAACTGCTCCAGTTGGGCCAAGGTGATGAGTTGGGAAGACAAGCTGGTAATCGCATAATGCACCTGCTGTTCAGCGACCCCTGTGCGGGGATTGTGACGCCAACTGGTGCGGCGCAGGACCTGCTGGACACCGGGCCAGGCCACATACTCATTCAGAGCGGTGATCCGTTCGAGCATCCGCTGCTCTCGGCGTCCATGTCCTTTTTCAACGCTGCGATGGGCGGCATACCCCCAGAAGCGACAGTCGGTCGGGTGCGTGGGCGGCAGGGCGGCCAATGCGGTCTCAATCTGTTCGCAGAGCGTCGGCTGATTCTGTTTCACCGCCATGAGATACTCACCCGCCTGGGCCAAAATCTGCTCGGCGAGTTTGGTCTGGGTATGCCGAGCATCCAAGGTCGTCAACGTATGGCCCATAGACTCCTCCTACAGTAGACGCTGTGCCGCTTTGCGCTCATCGATCTTGGTCGCTACCCGCATCTGTTCCAACACAGTGCCACTCTCGTGACGGACTCGGCTGACCAGATGAACATCGTCACCGTGCTTACTGGCCCCACGGAGCGTCTTGCCATCCAGGGATTGCCCGACCAGACGCCGACCATCCGCTAACTCCACACGACCACTGACGCCATCCACTTCATCCAGTTGCTGCTGATACTCACTCGAGCACGCTTCTAATCGGTCGATGTCAATGTCGCTCAAGATACGCGCCAAGGTGATACCGCTCGGCGTTCTCCTCCACTTGGGGGACAGCGCCTCCACCAGCGACTCCCGTCGTTCCGTGATCCATTACCCCATCCTGCGCACGCTGCGTTGTCCAGCCAACAGCGCTAGGGCTGCCAACGTCAAAGATAGGACCACTCGTATCGTTGTCCATGCCGGTCGCGCGGATCCGGAATCCCACACAGATAACTTAGCAATGTGGTCTAGTCTGCTTGGCTCATCGGTTACTTTCTCCTTGGTTTGGCAACTTTGGATGATTGTAACCGGTGAACCATCATCTTGATCCAGCCCTAAGAGCGTATCAGCGCATACAACAAGAATATGACCGAGGGCGGTTGGCTCACGAAAGACTTGCCATCTCTCGCCGACCGGCTCAACACTCGTTGGCTGGTTGCCGATTATGAAGCGGGAGATATGATGGTGCACAGCCCCTTCATGATTCACGCCGCGACCAGCAACGATAATACTGAGGGCCGCATGCGTCTCTCCACCGATATTCGTTATCAACTGGTGCGCGACGAGATTGACCCACGCTGGGCTGACCACTGGCGTCCGGGCGACAACTTATAGTCAAGTATCGTAGCCACTCATGCTGCAAGCCGTATGATGCCGCGGCTGGTTGCCATTCCGACGGTGAGATGCTCCTCATGGCTGAGAGAAACGGTATACATGGACCATCCTGCCGGGCTGGAGTCGCTGCTTCTGGGGCGGAGCCACCTGGAAAAGGACTACGATGCAACGTCCCCGCCCGAAAGTGCATCCATTAGCTCGCCCGCGGCGCCCCCAGGGCCAACCGACGCGCGGCAAGACGGCGACCAATCGCCTGCGCCGGGTGGATACGTTTTTGTTGCTCTACGAGCCGGCGCTGATATGCTGCGCGTGGGGGGTGTGGGCGACTGCACCGGTGGTGGACTTGGGCTACGGCTTCGAACCGGTGACCACGGTGGAGATGTGGCAGCGGCTGCGCCGGATGAATCCTACGCTGGCTATTGTGGGGATCGAGATTGACCCGGCGCGTGTAGCCGCAGCACAGCCCTATCGTCGGGACGGTCTGTCGTTC
>CAKZVN010000301.1 GCA_937922105.1 uncultured Litorilinea sp. | reverse complement strand
TCCAACACCCATGAGTGGTGTGCCGAAGGAATCTCCCCGGAGATTGACAACCTGCGCGCCGTGCCTAACTCTATGATTCCGGAGTGGGTGGAGACCCACCGCCGCGGCGAAACCTACTTTGTGCCACGGGTCGCCGACCTTTCCCCGGACGACAATCTCTACCAAATTCTGGCGCCCCAGGGCATCCAAACGTTGATCACGCTCCCCCTGGGGCAGGGCGACGATTGTATGGGGTTCATCGGGTTCGACGCTGTGCGCGAGGAACGCGTCTGGAGCGAGGACGAAATCCAACTCTTGCGCGTGATGGCGGAATTGTTGCGCAACGCCGAGCGCCGTCGCCGTTATGAGATGGAACTGGTCGAGGCGCGCCAAGCTGCCGAAGCCGCCAACGTCGCCAAGAGCCAATTCCTCGCCAACATGAGCCACGAGATTCGCACGCCCATGAACGGCGTCATCGGCATGACCGGTCTCTTGCTCGACACGGACCTGACCCCTGAACAGCGCTTCTATGCCGAAACTGTGCGCAACAGCGCCGACGCGCTCCTGGCGGTCATCAACGACATCCTGGATTTCTCCAAGATCGAAGCCGGCAAGCTCGATCTGGAAATCCTCGACTTTAATTTGCAGGATGTGGTCGAAGAGGTAGCCGACTTGTTGGCGCTGCTGGCGCACGCCAAGCAACTGGAATTGGTGACCTATCTCGCCCCGGACGTGCCCGTCGCCTTGCAGGGCGACCCCGTGCGCCTGCGCCAAGTCTTGCTCAATCTGGGCAACAACGCGGTCAAGTTCACGGCTGCCGGCGAGGTCAGCATTCATGTGACTTGTGCGGCGCGCACCGAGGACCAGGTCACGTTGCATTTCGTCGTGCGCGATACGGGCATCGGCATTGACCCCGCCAAACTCGACCGTCTCTTCTCGCCTTTCCAACAATTGGACGCCTCCATGTCACGGCGCTATGGCGGGACCGGGCTGGGCCTCGCCATCACCAAACGGTTGGTGGAGCTGATGGACGGTAGCGTCGGGGTGACCAGCCAAGTCGGGCAAGGCTCCGAGTTTTGGTTCACGGCGGTCTTCGGCTTGCAGCCCCAAACCCAACACGATCAACCGGGCGAAGCGCTTGGCTTGCAGGGTGTGCCGGTCTTGGCGGTGGACGACAACGCCACCAATCGCCAACTGCTGCGCGACCAACTGGAGGGTTGGGGGATGCGCTACAGCGAAGCCGCCGACGGCGAAACCGCACTCCGTCTCTTGCGCGAGGCGCACGCCGCCGGGCTACCCTTCCCGCTCGCCATCACTGATATGCACATGCCGGAGATGGACGGCGAGACGCTGGGGCGCTTGATCAAAGCGGACCCCGTCCTCCAAGCCACCCGGCTGGTGATGATGACCTCCGGCGGACGACCCGGCGATGCCCAACGGCTGCTCACCGAAGGCTTTGCCGCCTATCTGACCAAACCGGTGCGTCGCAGCCAACTGCGCGAGACACTGCTGAGTGTAATGCATGGTCGCGTCAACGCTTCCCAGCCCGCGCGCACAGAGCCGATTCCCGTTGAGCCGCCCCCGCCGGCAACCGGGGAACCTCCCACACCCGCGTCGCGCGTGCTGCTGGTGGAGGATAACCTGGTCAACCAGAAAGTGGCGCTGCGCTTGTTGGAGAAGCTGGGCATCCACGCCCAGGCGGTCGGGGACGGGCAAGCCGCCATCCAGGCGTTGCTGACTTCGCGCTTTGATCTGGTGTTGATGGACGTGCAGATGCCGGTCTTAGACGGCTTTGCCGCCACCGAAGCCATCCGCAGCGGGCAGGCGGGAACGCTCAACCGCACCATCCCCATCATTGCCATGACCGCGCATGCCATGCAAGGGGATCGGGAGCGCTGTCTGGCTGCAGGCATGGACGACTACGTCGCCAAACCCATCCAGGGTCGCGAACTCGCCGAGAAACTGCGCCGCTGGCTGGTAACTGTCGAAGAAGCGACTCAGACCACCCTCGACGGCGGGTAGGGTATTTCTACAGCGCTCTATATTTTCCTCGAAAATCACCGCGTATTTTCCTTCATGTTCTACAACCGGTTACCAGTGGGCGCGCAGGGCCATTCGCCCCATACGCACAGGACACAATCCGCCCGAAGTCGGGACAGTTGACCTATTGTTCGCCCGGGTGAAGCGTCCTACAATGGAAGAGGCCGCGTATGGCCCGCTGCCCTTTCCTGCACTAGGATACTTGACCGGCGGGCCGGTCGCCGAGCCGCCCCGGGTGCGGCCCGCCGCGCGGCTTTGCCGGAAGGGAGTCCCCATGTTCCAGCGTTGGCCTGCGCCGGCGCGGATGGTTCGCCGGTTGCGTCCGTTCAGTCTGTTGCTGGTGGCGCTCACCACCGTCCTGTTGTTCTATCCCCAGTCCGTTTTCGCGCGCCCCGCCTTGCCCCAAAGCAGCGAAACCACTCCTGTGGCGCCCAGCCGCGAGCCGGTGGTCATCTATTTCTTTTGGGGCGACGGCTGTCCCCATTGCGCGGCGCAAAAGGTCTATTTGGCCGATTTGCAAGCGCGCTATCCCAACGTACAAGTGCGCGCCTATGAGGTATGGCACGATACGGTCAACCAACAAATCTTCCGCCTCATGGCGGCGGCTTACGGCTTCGAGCCGCAAGGCGTGCCTACCACCTTCATCGGCCCACGCCACTGGGTCGGGTTCGCCGACCCCATCCGCCAGGATATGGAGGGCATGGTGGCGCTGTGCAGCGCGGTCGGCTGTCCCGATGCGGGCGCAGGGATTGTGCCCGGTGTACCCGCGGCGACGCCGACCACGCAGGCGCCCTCCCCCGCTCCGGCCCAAGTCGCGCAACTCCCCGCCGGCGGTGAGACAGCCGCAGAACTCCTTGCACCGGAAGTGTTGCCCGCCGCAGCCGGCACCATCCAATTGCCGTTCTTCGGCACGGTGAACTTGGCTGGGCAGTCGTTGCTGGTTTCCACCGCCATCATTGCGTTCGTGGACGGCTTCAATCCTTGTTCGCTGTGGGTGCTGTCAGTCCTGCTGGCGCTCACCTTGCACACCGGCTCGCGGCGCAAGGTGCTGGTCGTGGGGTTGGTCTTTTTGACCGTGACCTCGCTGGTCTACGCCATCTTTATCGCCGGTCTGTTCACCATGTTTACGGTGTTGAGCTTTGTGGGCTGGCTGCAAGTGTTGGTCGCGCTGGTCGCGCTTTTCTTCGCCGTGGTGAATATCAAAGACTACTTCTGGTATCGCCAGGGCATCTCTTTTACGATTGCCGACGAGAAGAAGCCGGGCCTCTATGCTCAGATGCGCCGCGTGTTGGATGCCGGTCATTCGTGGTGGGGACTGGTGTCGGCGACGGTTGTCCTGGCGGCGGGGGTATCGCTGGTGGAGTTCTCGTGTACTGCCGGTTTCCCGGTGTTGTGGACCAACCTCCTCACCGCCCAGTCCGCGACCGCAAGCGAATTCGGCTGGCTCTTGCTGCTCTATATGCTTATCTACCAGATGGACGAGATGGCGATCTTCTTGGTGGCGGTGCTCACCTTGCGCGCCAGCCGTTTGGAAGAAAAGCATGGGCGCATTCTCAAACTGGTGGGTGGCATGTTGATGCTGGTTTTGGCTGCGGTCATGATCTATCAACCGGCGCTGATGAACGAACTGGACAGCGCGCTGCTCATCTTTGGCGTAGCGCTGGTTGCCACGGGCGCGATCCTGCTGGTGCACCGGGTAATCTTGCCTCGCTTCGGTGTCTACATCGGCAGCGAGTTGCAGCCCGCCAAGACGGCGCTCAAGACAGGCGTCAAAAGCGGCAAGCCCCTGCACCGTGCCCACCGACGCAGCGGCTGATTCTACCTGCTCTTCACACACCGACCGTTGTACTGCGCAACCGGCTGCATGGAACTCTACGTGCAGCCGGTTGTTTTGTGGAAAGCAGTGTCGAGCACACAAGCCGGGACGACTGACAGGCTCAAAGTCGGGACAAATGTCAGGTTGAAGCAGGTCGCGCACGCGCCTATACTATATGTAGAATTTTGCATGTAGTGTGGTTGCCGGAGAGGCCGGTCTATGCAGGTCAATAGCGTCGAACCTGATTTCGTCCAGTTGAGCGCCCAACTCAAGCTGCTAGCCCACCCGGAGCGCTTGCGCATTCTCGACGCGATCCGCCGCGCTCCGGAGTGTGTCTGCCATCTGGAAGTCTTGCTGGGCAAGCCCCAACCTTATGTCTCGCAACAGCTACGCATTTTGCGCGAGGGCGGGCTGATCTGTGATGCGCGTGACGGGCTGAACACCTATTACTGTGTGTGCGATCTGCGCGTGCGCGCCTGGCTGGACGCGATCCTCGGCCCGGTGGACGCGCAGTCGGCGCATACGGTTCTATCCGGCTGCGGCTGTCCCAAATGCGTGCGCGTCGCCCTCCCCCTGGTAGTGGAATTCACGCCGGGCGGGTAATGGTTTAGCAAGCGTCATGCAAACTTCTGCATGTTCCAAATCAATGTACCGGCGGCGTCCGGGTACGCCGCTGTCAAGGACGCCGCAGCATGGCGGCAAGAAAGGAATCCCTCATGCACTGCTACTACTGCCACCAACATCACCCGGGCGGCACGCGCTTTGGCGCGCGGGCTGCGGTGGGCATCTGTCGGCGCTGTGGCGTGGGCGTCTGCCCGGAGCATAGCCACCGCGACCACGCTCCCGGTTCCGAGTTGCTCTGTCACGAATGCGCCAAGTTGGAACTGGCTTTCCCGGTCCAGGTCAAGGGTGGTGTACGCGCCCCTGTTCCCAGCAATTCGTAAGCGAACCGTCTAGAGCCGGGTTGCAGCCCGGCTACGCCAGAAACGCGGTGTCTCATGTCGCAAACCAAGTTTGCCGGAATCAGCTTTTTTGAGAAGAACTTGACCTGGTGGGTCATTCTATGCATGGTGGCGGGGGTGTTGATCGGGAAGTTCCTGCCCGCCATCCCGGCCTTTCTGGGTCGTTTCGAGTATGCCCAGGTCTCCATCCCCATTGCGGTGTTGATCTGGTTGATGATCTACCCCATGATGATGAAGGTGGATTTTGCCAGCATTCGCCGGGTCACTACGGAGCCGAAGGGCCTCTATGTGACATGGGTGGTGAATTGGCTGATCAAGCCTTTCACCATGTTCGCCATCGCCTATTTCTTCTTCTTTGTGGTCTTCCGTCCGTTGATCCCGACCGACCTGGCGCGCGACTATCTGGCGGGCGCCATCTTGCTGGGCGCGGCCCCCTGTACGGCGATGGTCTTTGTCTGGAGTCATCTGACGCGCGGCAACCCTGCCTACACGGTGGTCCAGGTTGCTACCAATGACCTGATCATCCTGGTCGCGTTCACGCCGATTGTGGCGCTCCTGCTGGGCATCGGCGGGGTCACCATTCCGTGGGATACCTTGCTGTTGTCGGTGGTGCTGTTTGTGGTCATTCCCCTGGCGGGTGGCATCCTCACGCGTAACATGGTCATCCGGCGCAAAGGGGAAGCCTATTTCCTGGGAACTTTTCTCCCCAAGTTCAACCATGTGACGGTGGTCGGGTTGCTCTTGACGTTGGTGCTCATCTTCTCCTTCCAGGGTGACATCATCGTGAGCAACCCGTTGCACATCGTGTTGATCGCCATCCCGCTCATTCTCCAGACGGTGCTGATCTTCTTCGTCGCCTACTTGGCGGGCAAGCAACTCTGTCTGCGCCACAACATCGCAGCGCCGGGTGCGATGATCGGCGCGTCCAACTTCTTCGAGTTGGCGGTCGCGGTCGCCATCACCCTCTTCGGCGCGGCGTCACCGGTGGTCTTGGCAACCATTGTCGGCGTGCTGGTGGAAGTTCCGGTCATGCTGGCCTTAGTCGCCTTTGCTAACCGGACCGTACACTGGTTCCCCACCGAGGCTGCGGCTGCCCGTGTCGCAAGCCGGCAGGTTGCACCTACCAGGGAATTAGGGCGTTCTTCAGGAGGCTGATATGGCGCTTACATCCAGGACGCCGCCTGCGCCGGACGCGACGGCTCCATCGTCATCTCGCTCAGCGTGGCTTGACTGGGGCGCCCCTGCATTGGAGCGTTGGCGCGGTGAGTGGAAGCCGCTACTTGCGCTGTTGGCCGTTTTTCTGCTCTTGTTCTACCTGCCGGTGGGGAATCCCCGCTTCGATGCTGCCGTGGTCGAAGCGCTGGAACTGGCTAAATGGTATGCACGCGAGCATGTAATCCTCTGCCTACTGCCTGCATTTTTCATCGCCGGGGCGATTGCGGTCTTCGTGAGTCAAGGCTCGGTCATGCGTTACCTGGGCGCGGGCGCGCCCAAAGTCTTGGCCTATGGGGTAGCGTCAGTGTCAGGCACGGTCTTGGCCGTTTGTTCGTGTACGGTATTGCCCCTCTTCGCAGGCATCCATCGTCGTGGAGCAGGGCTAGGGCCGGCGATCGCCTTTCTCTATGCTGGGCCGGCGGTCAACGTCTTGGCGATTATCTTGACGGCAACGGTGCTGGGACCACGGCTAGGGATTGCCCGCGCCGTGGGTGCAATCCTCTTTGCCGTGATCATCGGTCTGCTCATGGCGTTGATCTACCGCGGCGAGGAGCGCACCAAGCGAGAGGCCCAAGCGAATCTCCCGCTTCCTGCCGAAACGCGCCCCTTGTATCAGACCGCACTGTTCTTCGCCGCGCTGGTGGGCATTTTGGTCTTTGCCAACTGGGGCGCGCCGGGTAGCGCCGACGGTTTCTGGGCCTGGATGTATGCAAGCAAGTGGTGGTTCACTGCGTTGAGCGCGATTGCCCTGGCGGTGATGTTGGTGGTCTGGATGGGCGTGACGTGGCAAACCATGCTCATCCCGGTGCTGTTCGTGGCAGGCCTGGCTTTTGTCTTGCCTACCCAGCCGCTGATTCCCTTCGTTGCCGGCCTGATCGGTCTGACGTTGCTGACCAGCACGCGTGAGGATGAACTGGGCGACTGGTTCGAGCAGTCTTGGGGCTTTGCCAAACAGATTCTGCCGCTCTTGCTCTATGGCGTGCTGATCTCCGGTTTTCTGCTGGGGCGTCCCGGCGCCGAGGGGTTGGTGCCTTCGGCCTGGGTTGCGGCTGCTGTGGGCGGCAACTCGTTGCTCGCGAACTTCGTCGCCGCGTTCCTGGGCGCCTTCATGTATTTCGCCACCTTAACCGAGGTCCCGATTTTGCAGGGGCTGCTGGGTAGCGGCATGGGGGAGGGGCCGGCGCTGGCGTTGCTCTTGGCAGGACCGGCCCTGAGCCTGCCCAACATGCTGGTGATTCGGAGCGTACTGGGAACCCAGAAGACTGTAGTCTACGTGGCGCTTGTGATCGTCGCCGCTACGTTCAGCGGACTGTTCTACGGCGCGTTTTTTGCCTAGTGACGTGCGTACACCTGAAGCGCACACGCTAGAGAAACACGCTAGAGAAAAGTGAGAGAGGGCGATGAAAAAGCTACAAGTGTTGGGCACGGGTTGCCCCAAATGTCAGAAACTCACTGAACATACCGAGGCTGCCGCCAAAGCCCTGGGAATTGACTATGAGTTGGAGAAGGTAACCGACTTTGACCGCATTATGGAGTTTGGGTTGCTCACCACACCGGCGCTGGTGGTGGACGGCGAGGTGAAGGTCACCGGACGTGTGCCTACCGTCGCCACGCTACAAACCATCCTCGCCGAATCTGTCTGATCTAGAATCGGTTTAGGTGAATTGACGTATCGCCGCCTGTCTATCCTCCTGGGATGTCTGATGTGGAGCGGAGACAGGCAGCCGTTCTGATCCTGCGGGTTGCTTGCACAGCCGATAGCCTCTGACGCTCGTCTGTGGTAGACTCCTGCCTATCGCACCACAGCACGGTCCGCATACGCAGGAGAGTTTGTTCATGGATGTACGCGTCTATGCCACTTTGCGCCCCATTGTGGGCGGGCCGCTCGCTTCGGTCCCCCTGCCCGCGGGTGCCACCTTTCGCCAACTCATCGCGGCCATGCTGGCCCAGTGGCCCGACTTGAGCCGTGAGTTCTTGGACAAGCAAGGCGAACTACGCGGCAACGTACACATCTTCCTCAACGGTCGCGACGTCCGCTATCTGGATGGGCTGGACATGCCCATCCCCGATGGCGCGGATATCGCCATCTTCCCGCCGGTGGGTGGGGGCGCGTCGGCGCGGACAAGGCTTGTATGACGCTCAGCGCCGAGCCGCCCGATGCCGCTCTGCCCGGTGAAGTCTGCGTAACCCACGACTATTACGGCGTGCCCGCATGGCTGATGCGCGACTATCTCACCGACCTAGGGGCACGCGTTCAGGCGGAGGGCGCGGCAGACGTAACGCCCCTGCTGGGCGACGGCTGGCGCGCGTGGGTTCGCAAAGCCCCGGTCAAGCGCATCGGCGCGCTGGCGGTGGGCGGCGCCACCGTCACCTTTGCCGGCCCGCAGGCGACGCTGGACGAACTCTTTCCCAAACTGCACCGCAAAACTTGGCGCGGGGGCGGCTAAACCGTGGCCCTGGGAGCAGAACCTGGGCCGGTCGTCCACCAGCTTTGCCGCCGCGGATCGGCGGGGCGGGGCGACTTCTTGCCGGGAAGGGCCGGGCTGCGTTACACTCCCACCCAAGCAATTGAGTTACCCCACCCCGATCCAGGCCGTGCGCTGCGCATCGGTCGGAGAGCGAGAGATGCCATGTTGATCGGTTTACCACGCGAGATTAAGGACGGTGAAAACCGCGTCGGGTTGACACCGGGCGCTGTGCGCGCCTTGACGCGCCGCCACCACCGTGTATTGGTGGAGACGGGCGCAGGCATGGGCAGCTATCTCACCGACGAGGAATATCGCAACGCCGGCGCGGAGATCGTGCCCCATGCCGCCGACGCCTGGGCCGCCGAGATGGTGGTCAAGGTCAAGGAGCCGGTTCCGTCGGAGTACGGCTATCTGCGCGCCGGGCAGATTCTCTTCACCTATCTGCATTTGGCGGCGGAGCCTGCCCTGACCCAAGCGCTTTTGGCGAGCGGGATCACCGCCATTGCGTATGAGACAGTGCAGACCGCAGACGGCAAGCTCCCGTTGCTCATGCCCATGAGCGAGGTCGCCGGGCGTATGGCGACCCAAGTCGGTGCCACTTACTTGGAGCGCCATCACGGTGGGCGCGGCGTGTTGCTGGGCGGTGTGCCGGGCGTGGCTCCGGCGGCTGTGGTCATCCTGGGCGGCGGCACTGTGGGCATCAACGCGGCCAAAGTCGCACTGGGCATGGGCGCCCAGGTCACCGTGCTGGAGATTCAGCATGAGCGGCTACAATACTTGGACGATGTCTTTCACGGGCGCTTGCAGACGCGCACCAGCAACGAATATAGCGTGGAGCAGGCCGTCTTTAACGCCGATCTGATCATCGGCGCGGTTTTGATCCCTGGCGGTCGTGCGCCGCGCCTGGTCACGCGCGCCATGCTCCAGCATATCCGCGACGGCGCGGTCATCGTGGATGTCGCGGTGGACCAGGGCGGCTGCGTCGAGACCATTCGCCCCACCACCCACAGCGACCCCATCTATGTGGTGGACGGCGTGGTGCATTACGGCGTCGCCAATATGCCGGGCGCGGTGCCGCGCACCAGCACCTTTGCCCTGGTGGACCAGACCATGTCCTACGCGCTGCGTTTGGCAGGCGACGGCTTGGACGCAGTGCGCCGCAGCCAACCCTTGCTGCACGGTCTCAACACCCATGCCGGTCACTTGACCCACCAAGCGGTGGCGCAAGCCTTCAACCTGCCCTACACCGACCCGGCCCAGGCGCTGGGATAAGGCGCGGCGGCACGCGGCCCTAGAGGATTGGATGCATGGCAAAAATCAACACCGCACCGCTGAGCGGGATGCGCGATTTCCTCCCGCTGGACGTGCTACGGCGCAATTATGTGATTGACATCATCGAGCGCGTCTATCAAAGCTACGGCTTCGAGCCGCTGGAGACGCCCACCATGGAGCGTCTCTCCACCTTGCTGGGCAAGTATGGCGAAGAAGGCGACCAACTGATTTTTCGCGTGCTCAAGCGCGGCGAAAAGCTGGAGGAGGCGCTGCGCGAGGACCCGACCCAGGACAGCATCAGCGACGCGGGCATGCGTTATGACCTCACCGTGCCGCTGGCGCGCGTGGTGGCGCACTATCGTGCCGATCTGCCGCGTATCTTCAAGCGCTACCAGATTCAGCCGGTCTATCGCGCCGACCGCCCTGCGAAGGGGCGCTACCGCGAGTTTTTCCAATGCGATGTGGACATCGTCGGCTCGTCCAGCCGCACGGTGGAAGCCGAGGTGCTCAACGCCGGCGCGCAGGTTCTATTGGACTTGGGCTTTGGCGCACGCCATCCCTTTGCCCTGCGCCTGAACCACCGCGGGGTATTGCGCGGGCTGATGGAGGTGGCGGGGGTGCCGCCTGCGTTGGCAGACTCGGCGCTGGTCGCCATTGACAAGCTGGACAAGATCGGGCCGGACGGCGTGCGCGCCGAGTTGGATGCCCGCGACATTGCCCCTGCGGTTGCCGCCACACTCCTGGAGACCATGCAGGCCGCGCCCACCGGCAACGCCGCTATGCTGGAATGGCTGGCGCAGGTGCTGGCACCGTCGCCCGCGGCGGTCGCAGCGGTGGCGGAGCTGCGCCAAGTACTCGCCTATTGTCAAGGCGGCCCGGCTGCGGACTATCTGCGCATTGACCCGTACTTGGCGCGCGGGCTGAGCTATTACACCGGTCCCATCTTTGAGATCGAGTTTCCCGGCTACAGCGGTTCGGGCGGTGGCGGGGGGCGCTACGACGACCTCATCGGCATGTTCAGCGGGCAGAGCATCCCTGCCTGCGGTTTTAGCCTGGGGCTGGAGCGTATCCTCCTCTACTTGGAGGAACAGCAGATGTTTCCGGCGCGGCTGGCTGGGCAGCCGCAGGTATTGGTAACGCTCTACGACGACGCGACCACCGCCGCGAGTCTGCGTTTGGCCCAGCGTCTGCGCGCGGCGGGTCTGCGCGCAGACCTCTACCCCGACCAAGACCGCTACGGCAAGCAGTTCAAGTATGCCGATGAGCGCAAGATCCGCTATGCGCTGCTGGTCGGCCCGCGCGAAGTAGAAGCGGGGGTCGTCGCGGTCAAGGATTTGGCAAGCGGCGAGCAGGTGGACGTGTCCGACGCCGAGATCGTGGCGTGGATGGCGACGCAACTCGGCTAACCGCCCGCGCCTAAGCTACGGTGGCTGCAGCTATGGATGCATCCCAAATTTT
>CAKZVN010000300.1 GCA_937922105.1 uncultured Litorilinea sp. | reverse complement strand
GTCGCGTCTGTCCTAGCCCGCAAGGAGTTTGCATGACCCGTTACATCCTGGGCCGTTTGGTCTCGCTCGTCTTCGTGCTCTTTGCCGTCTCCATCATCACCTTCGCCCTCATGCATTCGGTGCCGGGCGGCCCTTTCGACGAAGAACGACAAGCCCTTCCCCCCGCGGCCAAGGCCAACATTTTGCGCAAATACGGATTGGACCAGCCGGTCCACATCCAGTACCTCAACTACATGAGCAATGCCCTGCGCTTCGACTTCGGCATCCCCTACCAACAACCCACCACCACCGTCGCCGAGTTGATCCGCCGCACCTGGCTGGTCTCGGCCCAACTTGGCCTCCTGACCATCATCGTCGCCTTCGGCCTGGGCATTCCCATCGGCATCTATGCCGCCTATAACCAAAATTCCTGGCTCGACAATGCCGTCACCTTTGTCGCCATGTTGGGCATTACCGTGCCCAACTTCGTGGTCGCCATGTGGCTCATTCTCTTTTTTGCCGTGCGCCTCAAATGGCTTCCCATGGGCGGCTGGAACGAACCCCAAAACCTGATCCTGGGCGGTCTCTTTTCCAAAGATTGGATTCTCCCGGTTACAGCTTATAGCCTGGCGCCGCTCTCCATCGTCGCCCGCTACACCCGCAGCAGCGTGATTGAAGTCATCCGCAGCGACTTTGTGCGCACCGCGCGTGCCAAAGGCCTGGGGGCAAGCGCCATTTTATGGCGCCATGTGCTGCGCAACGCGCTCATCCCCATGGTCACCGTGCTGGGCGTGGAAATTCCCAATCTCCTCACCGGTACCATTTTCATCGAGACCATCTTCCGCATCCCGGGGCTGGGCAAATTCTTTGTCACCAGTACCTTCAACCGCGACTACCCCATGATCATGGCGCTTGTCTTGCTCATTGCGCTAGTCTGGGGCTTGACCTATCTGATCACCGACATTCTCTACACGCGCATTGATCCGCGCATCCGCTTAGGTTCCCAGGGAGGACGATAACTTGAGCGACGTTAAGGGCGCCGCACTGCCATTCACACCACAGCCCAAGTCCCAATTGATGCGCCCCCATCGCACGCTCTGGCAGGATGCGATGCGCCGTTTTTTCCGCAACCGGCTGGCGGTTTTCGGCTTTGCGATTGTGGTCACCTTTCTCTTCCTGGCGATCTTCGCCGACCTCATCGCCCCCTTTCGCTACGACCGGGTCAACTTTACCAAAGTCCTGCTCTTCCCCTTCCGTGATCCCATGCATCCCCTGGGCACCGACGAAGTGGGCCGCGATTACTTGAGCCGCCTGATCTACGGCGCGCGCACCTCCATGATCGTCGGCCTTTCGGTCCAAACCTTCGCCGTCGTCATCGGGGTCACCCTGGGCGGCTTGGCAGGTTACCTCGGCGGCTGGGTGGATTACCTGATCTCGCGGTTGATTGACATCATGACCGCGTTCCCGGGGCTTCTCTTTGCCATTCTGCTCATCACCGTCGCCGGCGGCGGCTTGACCAACGTGATCATCGCGCTGGGCATCACCAGTTGGATCGGCATCGCGCGCTTAACACGCGGCCAATTGCTCTCGCTGCGCGAGAAAGAATACATCGAAGCCGCCCGCTGCATCGGCGTCAGCCGGCGACGCATCATCTTCAACCATCTCATCCCCAACGCACTCTCGCCCATCCTGGTCGCTGTGAGTTTCGGCATCCCAGCCGCCATCTTCGGCGAAGCCGGCCTGAGCTTCCTGGGCATCGGCGTTAACGATCCCATCGCCAGTTGGGGTAAAATGGTAGGTGTCGCCGATGCATATATGCGCGTCTACTGGCATCTGGCGCTCTTCCCGACCATGCTCATCGCGCTCGCCATGCTCGGCTTTTCCTTTATGGGCGACGGTCTGCGCGATGCATTGGACCCCAAATTGATCGAGTAAGTCTCCCCACTAGACCACTCCCGCGACTGCCCGCGCCGGGAATGCACGAATGGTTTATCTTTGCCGTCTTGCCGTCCGCTTGTGACGATTCGGGAGCAGCCTACGCATGATACGAATGTTCTTTCAGCCAACCATCCCTCGCTGGACAACAGCCTTACGCGTGACCGTCTTGGTTGCGGGGGTAGCCATCATCGCGTCCTGTGGCGGCGGTCCGGCGTCCGATCAACCGGCCCCCCCCACGCCCACGCGTCCTTCTGCCGTCTTTGCCATGCCCACCACCATGATCACCCCGACCCCCGCTGAAGCCGCACCCGCCGCCACCGCCGAGACAGCCTCCACTGTCGCCGCCACGGTGCCCACGCCCGACTTGGCGCGCGGCCAAACCGTTTATGTCAATCGCAAATGCGGGGACTGTCATGGCGAACAAGGCGAAGGGGTCGCCGATAAAGGATCGGCGATCGCAGGCACAGCCCTGTCATTGCAGGAGTTCACCGAGGTCTTACGCACCGGCGGCAAAGGCACGCTGGGCAACGACCACATCTTCGGCACGGGCGCCATCAGCCCCGGCGGCATGACCGCGCTGCACGCCTGGCTGCAATCGTTGCCGCCCGCCGAATAGCCGCGTCGCTATTCGTCCAAAATCAACGCGCCCGCCGCATCAAAGCAGAGCGGGCGCGGCGGGCCGACTTGCTCCAGCTGGGGATGGGCGGGGAGCTCCGGCAAAAGCGCTGTCGAAACCCACAACAGGCCCAAATCCAGCGTATTGCGCGCGATCACCACGCGCGCCTGCGCCGGGTTTGTGCGCGGCAGCGCCGTTGCAATCACGGCACGGTCATCCGCCAGCGTAATCGGCAATTTGCCGCCGTTGAAATTGCCCGCGGTCAAACAATTGGTATAGGTCACATGGCGGTCCACCTTGTCGGCTAAGCGCTGCGGAATCAAATCGCAGTAGCCGACGCCGACTGCATTGCCGTGGCTGTTGGGCGTCAAATCCAACGCCACCACTGCGCGAAAATCCGGCTGCACCGCGCCGCCTGTGCGCCGCCACATCCCCACCACATTCAGGTCCATCCCCGTACCGCTGATATCCTTGCCGATCTCGCGCAGCACCAACAAATCCAGCGGTTCCAGCGGAATGCGCGGCAAATGCTGCCAAGCCAATTCCAAGAGCGCCGGTTCGCGCACCATGATCTGCGCGCCCGCAATCACCTCAATCGCCGCCGGTTGGTGATGACCGTTTTCCACAATCGCAATCCCCGCCACCACCGGCAAGGTCGCCAACACGACCTCCGCCGCAGCGGGCATGGCATCGCGCAGGCCCCAGCCGTGGATGGTTGCCGCGCCCTGTTCCTGGCCCAGTCCGACCGCCAGCATCTTACACAGCCCGCTCTCCCAGCGGTTGCGAAAGGCTGTATGTGGCTTGATGCGGTTGACCACGATCAGCGCGTCGGCCTGCGCCGCAAAGGCGTCACAATAAACCGGCATTCCCGCAGCGGTTCTGCCGATCTCCACCGCCTCCATCTTGCTGTAGATGGCGGCGCCCAAATCGCCTA
>CAKZVN010000299.1 GCA_937922105.1 uncultured Litorilinea sp. | reverse complement strand
ACATGGCAACTCGTGTCCTCGCCGCGCTCAACGCCGGTGACCACTTGCTCATCGAGGCAGGGACGGGCACAGGCAAGAGCCTCGCCTATCTTCTCCCGGCGGCGCTGTGGAGTTTGGCAAACCACCGCCGGGTCGTGGTTGCCACCAACACCATCGCCTTGCAGGAACAACTCCTGGACAAAGACATCCCCCTCTTGCGCGCCGCCCTTGCCGCAGCCGGCAAGCCGGCCCCGCGCGCCGCCCTGCTCAAAGGTCGCGCCAACTACCTTTGCCTGCGCCGCTTGGTTGCCTGGTACCGCGGGCGTCGCCTCACCCCCATCGAACTGCGCGTCCTTGCCAAAGTCCTGGTTTGGCTCCAGCATACCCGCACCGGTGACGTCAGCGAGTTGTTCCTTCCCGTCCCTGCCGAGCGCCTTATCTGGACCCGCCTCTGCTCCGATAGCGCCACGTGCGCCGAAGAGCGTTGTGGCGCCGGGATCACGCACCACGACCAAGAGATAACCGACGGAGCTTCGGTAGACTTCTTCTTTCGCGCGCGGCGCCGCGCCGAGCAAGCCCACATCCTGGTCGTCAACCACGCGTTATTGCTTGCCGACATCGCCGCCCAGTCGCGCCTCCTCCCTCCCTACAGCCATGTGATCATTGACGAGGCTCATCACCTGGAGGAAGCCGCCACCGAGCAGTTCAGTTATCGGGTGGATTGGTCTCTTGCCACAACGGTGCTCCAGCGTCTCCAGCCGCAGGGCGATCTGGTGCAGGCCCTTGCGTTTTATCTACGTCGCCAGGACGACGACACGGGGCAACGTTGCCTGCGCCAAACCGGTATAGTCGCGCAAGCCACGCAAGAAATGCTAACCGCCTTTGCCCAAGCCTTGCTTGCCTTCAGCCTCAGTCACGACAGCGTGCGCCAGGATTCCGGCTATCCCCAGCGTCTCGGCCTGGACAGCCGTCTTCGCACCCAACCCGCCTGGAGCGAGCTGGAAATCCGCTGGGACAACACAGGTCGCCAACTGCGCCAGCTCGTCCATAAATTGGAAGCGCTCAACACCCACCTGACCCAACACGGCTGGCCCTTCCACGAACCCTATGCCACACTGGTCCAAGAGCTAGCGGGCGCATCAACCTATTTAGCCGAGTTGCTCACCTGGCTCGACAAGATTGTCTTCCTGCCCGCGGCGCCGGCGCATAGCGAGGTTGTCACCTGGCTGGACATCAACGAGAATCTCACCGAAGCCACTCTTGTCGCCGCCCCGCTTTATGTCAATGAAACCCTGGAAACTGCTCTGGTCCATCACAAACGCGCCGCCATCTTCACCGGCGCAACATTGCGCACCGGCAGCGGATTCTCTTTCATCCGGGACCGCCTCGGTCTCTGGGATGTCAATGCTTCCACCGTCGAAAGTCCCTTCGACTATCGCACCAGCACTTTGCTCTACCTCCCCAGTGACTTGCCCGAACCCAATCACGCCCAGTACCAACACGCGGTCGAACAAGCCATCATCAAGGCTGCGGTCGCCGGGGATGGCGCAACCCTAGCCCTCTTTACCAGCTACGCGCAGTTGCGCGCCACCGCCGAGTCCATTCGCGCGCCGCTCGACCGCCTGGGCATCACCGTGCTGCAACATGGCATGGGCAGCCGACGACGGCTCCTGCGCGAATATCGCGCCGCCGGTCGCGCCGTGTTGCTTGGCACCCGCAGCTTTTGGGAAGGCATTGACCTGCCCGGCGACGAGTTGCGCTGTCTCTTGATCGTCCGCTTGCCGTTCGCCGTACCCAGCGATCCGCTGGTTGCCGCCCGCAGCGCCGAATTAGAGAACCCCTTCCGCGACTACACCTTGCCCGACGCCATCCTGCGTTTCCGCCAGGGCTTCGGACGCTTGATTCGCCGCGCCACCGATCGTGGCGTCGTCATCCTGCTGGACAGCCGTCTCTGGCGCAAACAATACGGGCAAGCCTTCCTAGAGTCCCTCCCCGAATGCACCACCCGCCACGCGCCCCTCGCCAACCTGGACGTGGAGATTGAACGGTGGCTGCGCCGTTCCGGGCCGAGCGAGCCAATTCCATCCACCCTCTATGTGCGCGAATAGCAGGGCGCCGTGACTTCCCCGGCATGACCATGTCCGTATCCCAAACGTGGACTTCCATAGCGATCCGCAGTTGGCGCTGGCTGCGTCATCCGCTGGTCCTGCTCGGTGTTGTCCTGATTGCGCTCCTCGTCGTCTCGGCAGGGCTGTTCCTGCCCCAGCTGCCCGGTCAACTGCGTGCCGAGCCGGTCTCCGCGTCCCGTTGGATTCAGGAGACCGCGTCCGGCTATGGCATCATCGGCACCCTAGGGTTGGGTCTCGATCTCTTCGACGCCTTCCGCAGCCCCCTCCTCTTCGCGGCTTTAGCGGCACTGGCTCTCCTTTCCGCAGCCTTCCTCGCCGATGAACTCGCTGCCGTGCGCCAAGTGCGGCAGGTGCAGCAAGCCGCGATCCAATCCACACTCCTTCCGCTCACCATCCAGGCCCCGCCCACCGTCTATCGTCGGCAGGCGACCATCCCCCAGGCCCGCGCCGCAGCCCAAGCGCGCTTGACCGAACTCTTTCCCGCGACACCCGGCGCAATCATCTGTCACACGGCAGGCGAGCAACTTTCCCCAGCCGAGAGCGCGCCATCCAGCCCCCCTGTGCTGCACCAAACCATTGCAATCCACCACGTTCGCCATGCGCTCTTGCGCCCACTCTTGCCCGCGGGCCTGCTGATGACCATTGCGGCGCTCTGGGTTACCTTTGCCGCCGGCGAGCAGGTCATTTCGCCTCTCCTTGCGCCCGGTGACCGTTTTCGCCTGGGCGAGCCGCCTGTCCTGATCCAATATCTGCCACCGGCGGCTAATGATGCGACAGCCCCCCCGCCCATGCGTCTTGCCCTCGCGACCGTAGACGGCACACAGGCACTGACCGTGACTCGACCGATGGCTCTCGTCCGGAATAGCGTGGAACTGCGTGTTCACCCGGAAGCGCTTGCGCTCTGGATTGCAGGCGCCGATGACAGCACCCAACTGATGCGTCCGGGGCATGATGACACCGTACGAAATGCTCTGGGTCTGGTCGTGGATGCCCAAAACGGTGAAGAGACTGTTTTGCTGCCACAGCACAGCGCAGGGCTGCGTATCCTCCCGGCTGCCCCGCCTAACCGCGGCTTCCTCGTCGAACTCTATCGCAGCGACCGCGCCGACCCCGTCTGGCGCGAGTCCATTGCGCCGGGCGCGCCCCAGACACTTCAAGTCGATCCACAGACTGCGGTGAGACTCGCTGCAGTTCCTGCCTTGCGCGTGACAGGTCACTCCATGCCTGGTCGAGCGTTGGCTTGGCTCGGTCTTGCCGTGTCCCTCATCGGCCTTGCGGCAAGGCTGCGTGCCCCGTTCTATATCGTCGTCCACCTGGAGCCGTGGTCGTCCACTACGGACCGTGTCGTTGTCCAGTCCAATGCCGCCGGTCGCGCTGCCGACATCATTGCCGCGCTTCAAACCGGCCTTCCTGCCAACTAGAAGAGCCTATGGATCGTCCAACCATGCCTGCTCGGCCCTTTGTGATCGGTGTCGCCGGTGGCAGCGGCAGCGGCAAGACCACTATCAGCCGGCGCATCCGCACCCTGGTCGGCCCCCAACACATCGCTTATCTCCAG
>CAKZVN010000298.1 GCA_937922105.1 uncultured Litorilinea sp. | reverse complement strand
CAATGGCGCCGTGATATACGGCGTCGGCGAGCGTTTCCAACGTCAACATCCCCGTTACATGGGCCATCAGCGTCTATCCTGTCGGTGGGCCGGGCGGATGGACCGGCACGGTGGGGTCAAGTGGGCCGGGTGCGCGTGCGGCGCGCAGCCGGCGGCATTGTATCACTGCGGCAGGGGTTGGGCAACGCGGGTTGCGGCAACCCGGTAATTGTTGCCGCAACCCGCGTTGAGGCCTACTCGTAGCGCAGTGCCTCGGCGGGGTAGATGCGCGAGGCCTGCCAGGCGGGTAGGATGGTGGTCAGGAGCGCAAAGCCGTAGGCGCCCACGGCGATGCCGCTGATTTGGAGCCAGGGGACGTGGAAGGTACGCCCGTCGGCGAGCACGTCGAAACTCCCCGCAACCAGGGTTTGGCCCAAGAGCACCCCCACCCACACGCCGACTGCGATGCCGGAGAGCGCGATGAAACTCGACTCCAGCACAAAGGCGAGGCTGACCATACCGGGCTGGAAACCGATGGCGCGCAACATGCCTACCTGCTGGCGACGCTCGACCACCGTGCGCGTGGTGATCACGCCCAGCGCGGCGATCCCCACCAGCAGGCCCAGGGCGAGGAAACCCTGGAGCAGTTGGAGGATGCCGCGGGTGAGGGCCTGGGCTTGGGCGAAGCTCTCCGCCATGATGGAGGCGTTGACCGCGTTGTTGAGGAAGGCGCGCTCGACGGCTTGGGCGAGGGCACGCACGTCGGCCCCCGGCGCAGCCTTGATGTAGAAGGTGTCGGGGTTGATAAACTCGCCCAGCACGTCGTTGAAGATCTCTTGGCGAATCCACATGCCGTTGCCCGCCAGGGTGGTGCGCGCCTCGATGACGCCGATGACTTGCACTGCGCGCGCGATGCCCTTTTCGCTGCGCAAGGTGACGCGCAGGTCAGGCAACGGCTGTCCCTCGGTTAGACCGGTGAAACGCAGGCGGGGGACCCAGTTGCGGTTGGGGGGGCCGCCCGCCATTTCGTCCTCTTCCATCTCCATCGCGGGCGACGGGACAGCGTCACCCATGAGGACCAGGTTCGGCGTGATCACCACGACATCGTCCCGGGTGCGCAGGGCATCCCAGACCGCGGCGTCGTCGGCGTAGCCCGCTGCGCGTAGACGCAGCGGATAGACCGTGGCGGCTTGGGCCAGATAGCCGTCGTTGACGCCGATGAGATTGACGCGCCGTTCCTGGGGAATGCCACCGACGCCGAGAATCTCTGCGATGACCGTGCGCGCGCTCACGCTGCCGACGCGGGCCACATCCTCTACCGGGAAGCCGGGCTTGGTGGGCAACTCGGCTTCCAGGTCTTCCAGCGGATCGAAGAAGCTGAAGAGCGTGCCGCTGACGCTGATCTCGAAGCCGGCGTTGCGCTCGGAGTCGGGCGCGACCAGGGTCTGGGTGGCTTGGATGACCACGCTCATGAGCGTGACGGTGCTGATGATCATGGCGAAGAGCAGCATCGCCATGCCGGTGCGGAAGCGCGTGCTGAGCGGATAGGCGATGGCTGTCTTGATCACGGGCGCGAGCGCGCTGATGCGCCCAAAGAGACGGCTGAAGAGCGCGGCCAAAAGATCGGCATTGAACATGATGATCAGAATCGCGCCCAGGATGAGCAGCGGGCCGCCCAGGATGAAGCGCAGGATCATGGACGCGTCGGGCGTGCGCTGTGGAGGCAGCAGGTCCACGGTCCAACTATCCCAGGGAAAGGCCCAGATGATCACCAGCCCCACGCCGATGAGCGAATAGACAATGCGCCCGACCCAGGCCGAGGACACGTTGCGCCATTCCAGCACGCCGCCCAGCAGGAAGGCGACCCCGGCGAGCAGCAGGCTTGCGCCGGTGAGAACGAGGCCGAAGCCGTTGCTCAAGCCGCTGTTGCCCACCAGGACACCCAGCGCAATGAGCAGCGGGCCGAAGAGGAAGCGCGCGGCGCGACCCCAGCGCGTCGTGCGTCCGCGACCGGGTGGCTCTTCCAAATCGCGAATGGCTGCGACGATGTTGAGGCGGCTGACGCGCCAGGAGGCTGCGGTGACGACCACGAAGGTAAAGAGCACGCCCAAGCAATAGCCGATGATGATGGTCATGGTGGTGGCGTTGAAGCGCACTTGGAACATGCCCGCTTGGCCTGCGAGTTGCGCGGTGGCGGTTTGGAAAAGGTTGCCGATGAAGCCGACCAGCGCGTAGGAGATGCCTAACCCCAAGATGACGCCCAGCGCCGCAGCCAATAAGTCGTAGATGACGCCCTCGGTGACGAACATCTGCACCAGATCGGTGCGCTGCATCCCCACCGCGCGCGCCATGCCCATCTCGCTGCGGCGTTCGGCTGCGAGCATGACGAAGATGAGAAAGATGAGCAGTACACCCGCAACGATGGAGAGGATGCCGAAGATGGAGAACGCGGTGCTGAAGACGGTGCCGCCTACTTCGGCGACGTTCACCAGGGTGGCTTTGTTGAGCGGCTCCAGCACGTCGAATTGGTTGAGCGCAGCCAGCGCAGCGCGCAGATCGGCGCGGTCCTGTTCTTGGAGCGATAGGTTGCTCAGCCAGGTGCGCACGTTTTGGTCGCTGAGGAGGCGGCGGAACTCGGCACTGGCACCGGGCTGCTCAACTTCGGCAAGCAGCGTTTCCAGTTGGGCGCGCGACGCATCGAAACCCGCAAAGGAGGCGATGAGATCGCGTAGGAATGCCGGGCCTTCGAACTCGCGCTCGAATTCGTCAGCAAGCGCATTGACCTCGGCTGCCGCGACAGCGCGCACGGCGGGGCGACGCAGGATTTCGGCGACGCGCTCCACCATCTCCGGCTCTAGCGCCAACACGCGCAGCCGCTCGGTGACTGCCGCGGTATGGCGAATGCCCTCTACCTCGTCGCCCAAATTAGAGACGAGGATGTTGTTGACGCGGCCGTTCATAAAGAGCAATTGCTGTGTCTCGTCCAGGCGCAACATGACGACAGGGGCAATCGCGCCCATAGGGCCGGCCTGGTCCACAATGGCTTTGACGCGGAAGGGCAGCGGCAAGGGGCCGATGTAGACTTCGAGGACGTCGCCGGGCCGCGCGTCCAATTGCTGCGCGCCCATGCGGCTGAGATAGACGTCACCCTGGCGCAGCTGCAAGCCGACCTGAGCCAGGGCGCGGTCCAATTCGCTGCCTAGCGTGTTGAGATTGACCGCAGCCAGGAGTTGGTTGGTGAGGGTGGTCACGCCGGATGTGTCAATGCCCACGCTGTCCAGTGAGACGGTGGTGGTGGTCACGCCCAGCGCGGAGAGGGTCTCCGGGGTTAACCCCAGTTCGGCGAGGCTGATGTTCTCCAACCCCAGTTCCTCCAGCAGGGTGGTGTCAATACCCAGGGTGCGCAGGGTATCGAGGGGGATGGAGATCGCGGCCAAATCCACTCCGTCTCCGCTTGCCGCGGCGGTGAGGGCCGCGCCGACTGCCGCGGTGGCAAGGGCTACGTCGGAGATGCGCACATTCTCCAGCCCGATGTTGGCTGCGGTCTGCTCCACGAGGCGGAAGAGGTTGGCGGCTTGCCCGAAGATATTGCCCACGCCAGTGTTGAGCGACTCCATGCGCACGGGGTTGCCGTTGATGTCGGTCAGGCCGAACAGCTCGTCGTAGTCGTTGTCCACGGCGAAGATGAAGCCGAAGGGTTCGCCTTGACCGGTGGTGGTGTTGCGGATGATGGTGGGGAAGATGATGGAGCCGGCGACGGCGTCAATGAGCGGCTCCTCGGCGGCTTCGGCTTTGAGCAACTCGACGCGTTGCTGGCTGATACCGGGTAGACCGCCTTCCAAGACGGCAAGTAGACTGGTGAAGCCGCCCTCGAAGAGACGGCTGAGGTCGGCGACTTGTTGGTTTTCGGCCGCGGCCTCCTCCAGACTTTCGCTTTCACCAAGGCTGATGAAGAGCGACAGCAACGGCGGCGCGACAATTTGGTCAATGCGCCCGTAGGCTTGGATGGCGTGGGCGCGCACGGAGTAGGACAAAGTATCGCCGGTGGCAAGCGCGCTGACGATGATGATGGTGCTGAGGGTAAGGCCGATGACGATGAGCGTGGAC
>CAKZVN010000297.1 GCA_937922105.1 uncultured Litorilinea sp. | reverse complement strand
TTGACCACCGCCGACGACTGTATCACCCGCATCATCTTGGCTTTTTTGGAACGACCCACCCAAGCTCCGCGCACACGCTGTATCCAGCGCGCAGTGCGCCCGTTTGCCGTCCCCTAACCCCACGACAGCGCGTGCCCCTGTAACGGCTGCACCTATTGCGAGGGAGAGTGGTTGATCAAACTTCATCAACCGCGCGGCGATAATCGGCTCAATCCACCGTAACCCCAGGCCCCGTCCGGCGTCATGATGACTGATAGGACCCGTTGTGCGGCTGGTCCGAGCCGCAGGTATGCACGATTTTGCTACGCAGGAGACATCGTCCTCATGTTTGTGGAACTTGCCCGCCGCATGTTCCGGCTGCGGCGTCGCCTATGGGCTGCGCTCCCGGCGGCGCTGATCGCCGCGCTGGTGACCGCGACCGCGCCGGCTCTGGCTGCCGAGACCACGCACATCGTCCAACCGGGCGACAACCTGAGCAGGATTGCCCAGCGCTATGGCGTCGAACCGGCGCAACTGGCTGCGGTCAACGGCATCACCAATCCCAACCGCGTCTTGATCGGTCAACGCCTGATCATCCCGACCGCAGACACGGCAGCCTTCGCGCCCGCAAGCGCCGCCACCACAGCCGATGCACCCTTACCCGGCGCAGGCGGCTATCACGTCGTCGCGCCCGGCGACTCCCTGAGCGTCATTGCCCGGCGCTACGGCATGAGCATGGATGACCTGATGCGCCTCAACCGCATCGCCAACCCCAACACCATCTACGTCGGTCAACAACTGCGCTTGAGCGCGCGTGTCGCCGCGACGGCTGCACCGGTGCGCAACGACCCGGTTCCCGCGGGGTCCATTTATGTTGTCCAGCCGGGCGACAGCCTGAGCAAAATTGCCCAAGCTCACAACACCACCGTGGACCAGCTCATGCGCGCCAACGGCCTGCCCAATGCCGAGTTTGTCTACAGCGGGCAACGGCTGCGCATCCAGACCCCGGCTCAAAGCGTAGCCGCGGCGAGCGTGCGCGCGCCCGCCGACGGTGAACGCTGGATTCTGGTCACCCTGAGCAACCAGACGTTGACCGCGTATCAGGGCAATGTACCGGTGATGCACTCGATTATCGCCAGCGGCAAGCCGGGCACGCCCACCAAAGTCGGCGAATTTCGCGTCTACGCCAAAGTACCGCTGCAACGCATGACCGGCCCCGGTTGGGACATCCCCAACGTGCCGTGGATTCTCTATTATGACGGGGATTACGCCATCCACGGCGCCTATTGGCACGCCAACTTCGGCACGCCCACCAGCCGCGGCTGTGTGAACATGACCGTGGAGGAAGCGCGCATCCTCTATGAGTGGGCCTCGGTGGGCACGCGGGTTGTGATCCAGTATTGAGGAAAGCGCACGGGCCGGGGAGATTCCCGGCCCGTATCGCCTACCAGAAAGGTGTGAGTTTCCTGGTAGGTGTGGCATACGTTGACGATTGGACTCGCCGCCGACGCAACCTTAGAAGTGGGCCAATTCCACGAAGCTCGCCTTGAGCGCGGGATAAAGACCACGATAGGCAATGTAGGCCGCCTCATAGCGGTCCACCGCGGCAAGACGGGGCGCAGTGCTGCCGGTGACACGAATACAGGCCTCGCAGGCGGTCTCTACATCGGGCCATACTCCGGCGCCTACCCCCGCCAGTAGTGCCGCGCCATAGGCCGCGCCCTCGCTGGTGTTGACCGTGACCAGCTCCGTGTCCAGCACGTCGGCAAGAATTTGCCGCCAGAGCGGGCTGCGCGCGCCGCCGCCTGAGACGCGCACTTGTTCAATGGCGCGCAGCCCCACCCCCTTCATGAGTTCGAAGCTGTCACGCAGCCCATACGCCACGCCCTCCAACACGGCGCGCGTCAGGTGGGGCATGGTGTGGCGCACGGTTAAGCCCACAAACGCGCCGCGCGCCAGCGGGTCCGGGTGGGGCGTGCGCTCGCCGGTGAGATAGGGCAAAAAGAGCAGCCCCTCGCTGCCGGGCGCAATCGCCTCTGCCGGGGCCAACAGATCGTCATAGGCAGTGCCGGGCGCAAAGGTGTCGCGATACCAGCGCAGGCTGCCCGCGGCGGACAGCATGACGCCCATCAGATGCCAGCGCTCCGGCACTGCATGGCAGAACGCGTGCAAGCGTCCTTCCGGCTCAAAGTAGGGCGCGTTGACCGTCGCAAAGACCACGCCCGACGTGCCCAGCGCCAGCGAGACGATGCCCTCGCGCACAGCGCCCACGCCCACGGCCCCCGCAGCTTGGTCGCCGCCGCCGGCTACCACTGGCGTGCCTTCCCGGAGACCGGTCGCCGCCGCCGCCGTCGCGCTGATGTGCCCGGTGATCTGGGGGCCTTCATAGACCGGCGCCAGGAAATCGGTAGGCAGTTCCAACGCCTCAAGCATGGCACGCGAACCGCTGCGCGACGCCAAGTCCAGCAAGAGCGTGCCGGCCCCGTCGGCGCAGTCGGTAGCAAAGCTGTCGGTCAACCGGTAGCGCAAATAGTCTTTGGGCAACAGAAAGCGCTTGGCGCGGGCAAAGACCTGTGGCTCGTGCTGGCGTACCCAGAGGATCTTGGGCGCGGTGAAACCGGTGAGCGCGTCGTTGCCCGTCAGTTGGATCAGGCGATCTTTGCCCAAGCGGGCGCGAATTTCGTCACATTGCTCGCCGGTACGCTGGTCATTCCACAGGATGGCAGGGCGTAAGACCGCGCCTGTTTCGTCCAGCAAGACCAGGCCGTGCATTTGGCCGGTCAGGCCCACCGCCGCAATGTCGCCGGGAGCAACCGCGGTACGCGCCAAGAGATCGCGGATGCTTTGCACGGCGGCATACCACCAGACGACGGGGTCCTGTTCGCTCCAGAGCGGGTGGGGGGTGTCGAAGGGGTACTCGGTGGCGGCGACGGCGACGACTTCGCCCTGTGCATCCACCAGGAGGGCTTTGGTCGCCGTGGTCGAAACATCAATGCCGAGCAGGTAAGCAGCCATAGGTCATGGTCCTTCTGTGGGCGGCGCGGTAGGAACCGGTACGCTGTCCAGCTTCGGCCTCCACCGCAACATGGGGGTCGGCACAACCAACACACGAACGGTTGAAAACGCTACTCCATACCGTTGGCTGCGATGGGCTGCGATGCAAAGCGACTACGGAGTTCGTTGCTGGTATGGAGTAGCTGACTCGAGTGTAGCACGAAATCCAGAGGCAGCGCCTTCCAGGTTGCTGTCAGTTTGGCCGGGGCCGGCGGTGGGATGCCGGTTAGCTGTCAATCCTGGGCTGTTTTCTGTCAAAGCACTGTACATACCCAAAACATCACGCTTGCCCCGCAGCACAATCGCTTTGCGCCAGGCTCGACGCTCGTCTACAATAGGAAGTGTCTTTATCCATCCACAGTTCCCGACCGGAAAGGAGCTGGGTCTTTTGCAGCGCGAACTGATCCACACGGCGCACCGGCGCCGCCGTTTACACGGATGGGCGGCGGCTGGGCTAGCCGTCCTGTTGTTCACCGTCTCCGTCCTACCGGCCCATGCCGCGTCCGTCCTCCATGAACCGGAAGCCGCCGTCCCGGCACAAAGCCTGACCGAAACCGCCGTCGAGTCCGCGAGCGAGGCTCCCCCCGAAGCCACAACCGAATACGTGGTGATCGAACTCGCCGAGGAAGAGTTGCCTCCGCTCCCGTTCAACTTCCCCCAAGTCGGCCCCTTGATTCGCCGTGGCTTTCAAGACGACGTGGACCGGCGCACCACCGCGTTCATTCCGCGCAACTTGGACCGCCTGACGCCCATCGAGATGCCCGAAGGCGAAGAGCGCTGGATTCGCATTGACTTGAGTGAGCAGTTGCTCATTGCCTATGAGGGGACCACGCCAGTGCGCGGGTTCGTCATCTCCTCCGGGCGCGCGGCGACGCCTACGGTCACCGGCACCTTTCGCATTCGTATGAAGGTGCGTAGCCAGACCATGTCCGGCGGTAGCCCGGCCCTGGGGACCTACTACAACCTGCCCAATGTCCAGTGGGTCCAGTACTTCTATGCCGATTACGGCATTCACGGCACCTATTGGCACAACAACTTCGGCCAACCCATGAGCCACGGTTGCGTCAATATGACCAATGCCGACGCCAAGTGGCTGTTTGACTGGGCCGGTCCGAAATGGGACGGCAAGACCGTCTGGTTCCCGGCGCGCCCCGACAACCCAGGCACGCTGGTCATCGTCCACCCATAACGCAAACGCCACGGGGCCGCGCACCCGCCGGCGCAGAGCAAAGGCCTTATGCGTGTTCTGACCTTCAACATTCACGGCTGGCGCACCGCGGATGGGCGACCCAATCTCACGGCGGTCGGTGACGTGCTCGCCGCTGCCGGGGCCGACATTATCGGGCTGAATGAAGTCTTCTACCCGCGCCGCCTAGACGGGGACAATCGGCCCGCGCTGGAAGCATTGGCCGCGCGGCTGGACATGCACTTCGTCTTCGGGCCGTGTATCCGTTGGCCCGCGCAGGACGCGCTGCCCGCCGACGCCTACGGCAATGCACTTCTCTCTCGCTATCCAATCCTAGCTTCGGCAGCCCATCACCTGACCCCGATTCCCGGCAAAGAGCAGCGCGGCTTGCTGGAAGTGCGCGTAGCTCTGCCCGGCGGGCGTCCCTTCACCGTCTATGTCACCCATCTGGACCACAAGGACGAGGAGTCGCGGCTGGTCCAATTGCGCGCGCTGCGCACATGGACCGTGCGCGACCGCAACCGGCCCCACCTGGTCGTGGGGGACTTCAACGCCATCAGCATCTGGGACCATGCGCCCGGCTCGGCGTCGGCGGCGCGGCTGGCGCAACACCCCACGCTGGGCCATCTGGTCAACGTAGCTGGCAAGGGGCCGCAAGTAGTGGCGCAGATGGAAAAGGCGGGCTATGTAGATGTCTATACCCGCTTCGGCCCACCCCAAGCCCAAACCTTCATCCCTGCCGTAGACCCACCCATCCGCATTGATTACATCTTTGCTGCGGCTATGCCGCCGGCAAGCCTATTAGACTGCGGCATCATTCACGAGCAGGCAGGCGCCGAAGCCTCCGACCATCGCCCCGTGTGGGCAGAGTTCGACTTGGAACAGTTGTCGTAACAGACTATAAATCGAACAACCGGCGAAGCCGGTCGCTACCGCTCAATCGGCTTTCCGTCCAGCGGTGAGTAGATATCTTCCTCCGCATCGTTCAGAAAGTCAAACGTAGGATTGCGCGCTCCCTCGGCAAACCATTCGCGTTCGTCCCACTCTGCCGGCGGCGAATAAAGAAGAATTACACGCACTCGCCTGGGGCCGGGGATGGGAAGTGGGTCATCTAGTTGGAGTTGCCGCTGCGACGCCGTCCGTCGTGTAGGTGCGCAAGGCTGGGTCGCGCCAGGCGACCCACGCCGCCAAGAGCGCCGCCGCCAGCCCGCCGCTGATGATAGCCCACGGCGCGCCGACCAGCGCCGCCACCACCCCGGCGCGCACCTCGCCCAGCTGCGGCCCACCCATGTAAAAAATCATGTTTACCCCCACCATGCGCCCGCGCAGCTCGTCCGGCGTCCACAGCTGGCGCACCGCGCCGCGCACGATGGACGACAGCGTATCCGCCGCGCCCGTCACGGCAAAGAGCACATAGGAGAGCCAAAAGACTGTCGAGACGCCGAAGAGCGCGGTGCCCACGCCATAAGTTGCCACACAGAGTAGAAAGAGTGCGCCTTGCCGACGAATCTCGCGGCGCCACGACGCCAACGCCCCGGCAATCACGGCTCCCAGCGGTTGCGCTGTCGCCAACAGACCATAGCCCCCTGCGCCGATGCCTAGCATCTGGTCGGCGACAATGGGCAACAGCGTGCGCGCTGAGCCGACCAACGTGGCGAAGAAATCGAGCAACATGGTGCTGCAGATGATGGGCGTGCGGAAGGAGAAGCGGAAGCCGTCCAGCAGCATGGCGCGCGTGAAGGGGGCCGGGCCTCCCCCCGGCGCGGGGCGCTCCTCCAGCCGCGCCACCGCAACCAGCGCAGGCACATACGTCAACGCGTGCAACAAATAGACCACACCGATCTGCCCGGTCTCCAGCACGGCGCCGCCCAGCGCCGGCCCAACAATGCCGCCCACCACACTGACCAGCATCACCAGACTGATGGCGTTGGTCAGCCGCGAACGCGGCACC
>CAKZVN010000296.1 GCA_937922105.1 uncultured Litorilinea sp. | reverse complement strand
GCCTCTCGGCGCGCCCAACCTTCGCCCGCCATGAAGTGGAACTGTGGGCGCTGGACCCGGCAACCGGCGCCCGCGCCTGGCAACGTCCGCCCATCGTTACCCATCCGCTGGACAACTGGGCAGCGCGGCTAACCAACCAGGGACTCTTCGTGGCGACCTGCACGTGGGATGAGCCGCGCTGCCGCTTCGAGTTGTTGGACCCGGCGACCGGGGTGACGCGCCGGACCGCACAACTCAACGCCGGGCGTAGCTACGGCGGCGCAACCTGGCTGGGCGACACCGGCTATTTCGTGGTCGGCGGCAAACTGCACGCCGTGGACTTGGGCGCGGGCCGCGTCCTCTATTCCTGGCCCTAAGCTAAAAAAGCCCCACCACGCGACCTGTGCTGAAGTCTATGTCCACGTTTTCGGCGGCGGGGTGGGCGGGCAGCCCCGGCATGGTCCGCATTTCGCCCACCAGCGGGTAGATAAAGCCCGCGCCCACGCTGGCACGCACCTCACGGATGGGCAACGTGAAGCCTCTCGGCGCGCCCTTGCGGTTGGGATTGTCCGACAGGCTGAGGTGCGTCTTGGCCATACAGATGGGCAGGTTGCCGAAGCCTGCGCGCTCGTATTGGCGAATTTGGCTTTCCGCCGCAGCCTCGTAGCTCACGCCCGCTGCGCCGTAAATTTCCCGTGCAATGATCTCGATCTTGGTCTTGATGGGCAGGTCCAAGTCATAGAGGAACCTGAACTCGCTGGGTTCTTCGGCCGCGGCGACCACTGCGCGCGCCAACTCCACTGCGCCGGCGCCACCCTCGGCCCAATGTGTGGAGACCGCACAGCGCACACCCAACTCCTTGGCAACGGCAAAAACCGCGTCGATCTCGCTCTCGTAGTCGGTGCTGAAGCGGTTGATACAGACCACCGGGCTGACGCCATGCTTGGCGAGGTTCTCCACCTGCTTGCGTAAATTGCTGGCGCCGGCAATCACGTCATCGGGGTTTTCGCGCACCATCTCGTCGGGGAGCGGCTTGCCGGGGACGACGCGATACGCGCCGGTGTGCAACTTGAGCGCGCGGATGGTGGTCACCAAGACCGCGGCATCGGGGCGCAAGCCGCTGGCGCGACACTTGATGTTGAAGAACTTCTCCGCGCCGATGTCCGCGCCGAAGCCGGCCTCGGTGATGAGATAGTCCGCGGTCTTGATGCCGATCAGGTCCGCCAAAATGGAACTGTTGCCGTGCGCGATGTTGGCGAAGGGACCGGCATGGACCAGAGCCGGGGTGTTTTCCAACGTCTGAAAGACGTTGGGCTTGATGGCCTCTTTCATGAGCACGGTCATGGCGCCGGCGGCTTTGAGGTCTTCGGCGGTGATGGGGCGCTTGTCGGTGCTTTGGCCGATGACAATGCGTCCCAGCCGCTCGCGCATATCGCGCAGCCCGGTGGTAAGCGCCAGGATCGCCATCACCTCGGACGCGACGCTGATGTCGAAGCCGGTTGCGCGCGGGCGTCCGTCGGCCTTGTCGCCCAAGCCGGTGACGATGTTGCGCAACTCGCGGTCGTTGACATCCAGCACACGACGCCAGGTGATGCTGTAGGGGTCAATGCCCAGGCTGTTGCCCTGGTAGATGTGGTTGTCAATCATGGCAGCCAAGAGGTTGTTGGCTGCGGTCACGGCGTGGATGTCGCCGGTCATGTGCAGGTTGAACTGTTCCATGGGCACGACCTGGCTATAGCCGCCGCCTGCCGCGCCGCCTTTGATGCCGAAGGTCGGCCCCTGGGAGGGTTGGCGAATGGCGATGGTGGAGGTCTTGCCGATATGGGCCATGGCTTGGCCCAGCCCCACCGTGGTGGTGGATTTGCCCTCGCCCAGCGGCGTGGGGGTGATGGCAGTGACCAAGATGTACTTGGCATTGGGGCGGTCGGCCAAGCGTTCCAGCGCCTCCAGCTTGACTTTGGCCATGTTGTCGCCGTATAGCTCGATCTCGCGGCGCGCCAAGCCCATCTTTTCGGCGATGGCTTCGATGGGTTCCAGTTTGGCCGCCTGCGCGATCTCAATGTCGCTGGGGACGGGAGTCGTCTTGAGCATGAGGTGAGCCTCCTGGTGGGTGATGACGGTTGTTGCCGTCTATTGTACCGCGCAGGAGGCTCGACCCCAACCGGCTCACGTGCTAGCGGCGCATGGCAGGCAAGTAGATGCGATGGTCCGGCGGAGGCGGCAACACGTTGAAGGGTAAGAGATTGGACAGGCTCGCCACCGGCGACGGGTTGCGGACCGCAATGCCCACCGTTGTTCCGTTGGCAAGCAGCGCAGCCGGGAGTTGGGCCGTGGCTCGCGTGGCGCTGACGAACTGGGTGGTGAGCGGCGTGCCGTTCCACAGCACTTGCACGTCCGGCGCGAAGTGTTGACCTTGCACCTCTAGCACGATCAACCCGCTACCAGCGCCGGCGCCGTTGGGCGAAAGCGAAGCCAGCACCGGCGTGCGCGGCACAATGAACAAAGGCAGGACGTTGGAATCAAAGCCGTCGGGCGTGCGCGCGCGGATTTGCACTGTGCCGGGCGACCCGATGCGGCCTGCCCCTACCTGGGCCGTCAGATGCTCGCTGTTGACGAACGTGGTGGACAACGAATTGTTGTTCCAACGCACCACTGTCCCGCTGATGAAGCCGGTCCCGGTGACATGGAGGGTGAAGGCCGGGCCTTGTGCGATCACCTCGCCTGGGGTCAACATGCGCACTAGCGCCCGATCCCCCAGCACGACCGTACCCCAGGTGTCGGGCCGGTTGCGGACCGCGGCGAAGGGCCAGGCATAATCGTCGGCGGCAAAGTCCACCCGATAGTGACGCAGGTCGAAGCCCGCCAGATGGCCCCAGTCGTTGAGCCGAGCGCGCTCAATGCGTAGTTCGGCGCTCCAGAGCGCACCGTCACGGCTGACTTGCGCGGTCAAGCCGCCCGGCCCCGGCTGGCTGAAGCCGCCCACGCCGTCGCCCGCGCGCGTAAAGACGCCGCCATCCTCGCCCACGAAGAAGCCCACATCCGTCGTCTGCGCCAACGGGTTGCGGCTGTTGTCCACATCCACGCGCACGCCCACGAACGCGCCGGGCGTTTCATTGCCGGCGCGCAACCCGGAGAAGCAGAGCCAGAGATGGTCTGGCGTGCGCAGCAGTTGGACGTTGGCCTGCGCGCCGTCTGTATAGGGGCGCAGCCGCAGTCCGGCGGCCCCCACATAGGCCGCGTCGTCACAGCGCCCGTTGAGCATCGGCGCGCTGCCCAGGGGAATGGCGAGCGCGGCAATGTTGAAACTCACGGTCGCTGTCACCGTCTGATTGTTACCGTCGGTGGCGGCAAGAGCCGCCGTGTGCGCGCCGGGGGCCAAGCCGGCGACTAGGCGAGTCGCGCCGGTCCCTTGATTGCTGCCGCCCACTTGCCAACGCAGCGCGTTGCCGCTGAGACCGCTGTCCTCGGGGTCGAGCGCGCTACCCTGCAGCAGGACGCCGTCTGCGGCGGGGAAGACCTGGCCCGCGACCGGCACCAGGATGACCGGTTGCGGCGGACGGTTTTGCACGGTGAAGGGGGCAGAGAGCGCGATGGCGGTGTTGTAGCCGTCGTTGGCAAGCACGCGAATGCGCGCCTGGTTGGGCGCGCTCCCGCGCAATGTGCCCAGATCATTCAGGCGCAAGGTGTTGCTGATACCGTCGCCCTCGCCGATGGGGCCGGGGCGGTTGAGCGCCAGCGTGTGCCAACTCGCGCCGTTGTTGTGGCTGTATTGTACGGTGAAGAGCAAGCGATCACCGGGGTCGGGGTCGCTCGCGGTCCAGTTGAGGGTCAGGGTGTTGGAGATCTGCGTGCCGCCGAAAGGCTCTTGGATGGCCGCGCTGGGCTTGGCGACGCCGGGGTTGCGGCTGTCAATCACCGCGCCGTCGGCCAACAGTTGGATGGTCGCGACGGTTTGGGCCGGCGCGGGCAGCACAGCGGCAAACAGCGCCGCGGCCCCGTCATCCACATGATCGTCCAGCGCCAACAGTGTCAGCGTGTGGGAGATCACGATGCCGCCGCCGAGGTCGAGCATGCGTAGCGCGTAGGTGGCGTGCGGTTCGTCGCCATGCGCGACATGAACGGCCTGGGCTGCCAATAGTTGGCGTGTAGAGGGAGGAATGGAAGCCGTGGGCATGACCAACGTCGTGCCCAGCGCGCCGCGCTTGTTCTCTACATCTACCACGCCGCTGATAAAGACGCTGTCGCCCTGGTCGGCGTCCAGCGGGGTCGCAGTGACCGTGCTGGACGCGAAGGCGTTGAAGAGCGCGTTCCAGGTGTAGCTGCTCACCCAGCGGTCCCAGCCGTAGGACATAAAGTCTGCGGCTTGGTCCGGGCGAATGGGTTGGCGCGTGATGGTGTCGAAGCCGTAGTGATTGGCCGCGCCTGTATTGGCGATCTGGCAAGGCGGGAAGGGATAGCCCGTGTCAATGTCGTCGGGGTTGCCGCAATTGACATGCTTGCGCCCAAAGTTGTGCGCCAACTCCTGAGCCATGGTCTGCCCGGCGCGCACTGCGTTCCAATCATTGGGCGCGGGATTGGGGGCATGCCCCGGCAGTTGGACCCATGATTGCTTGCTGATCGTGCTGGCATAGCCGGACGCGCCGCCGTTGTTGGCCTCGGGGTGGACCATGCCCATGAAGTGGACCGGCGCGCCGATGTCGTCGCAGGCGTCGGGGTTGTAGGTTAACAGGGCGCGCGCCCACAGCGAGACGATCACTTTGTCGCGGTCGGGCATGCCGTTGGTCAGACTCCAGCCGTCCTCCAACTCATAGGGACCGAAACAGGGATGGGGGATCGGCCCCCACCAGCAGACCTCCAACTCTTCCACCGGGCTGGTATCGCGGAAGACCCAGGTGGTAGGGACGGGCCAGCGCCGGTTGAAGTGGCTGATCATGCCCCAGAAATTAGGGTCGTTGGTGGAGGGCAGCGGGGTGTGGGTACGCACCGGCACGGTCATCACACAGACCGGTGGCTGGCTCTGGAATTGGACGGCGCGGTTTAGCTCGTTGTTGCCGCGATTGGTGTCGTTGTGCATCAGCCGCGGGTCAATGATCGCGGTCAAGCTGGTGTTTCCGGCAGCGGTCCAGCTTTCGGGCAGCAGGAAGTACCAGCCGTCGTCCAGGCGCGCGCGGTCAAAACTCGCACCAGTGGTAATACTGCGTGCGCTGTTGACGGGTTGGAGCGGCGACCCCGGCAGATGATTGCCGCCGCGCATCCCCACCAGGTGCGCCTCCACATTGGGCGTGCTGGGACCCTCGGTCTGAACGGCATAGACGCGAACATAGGTCGCCTTGCCCGCAACCAGCGGCACGTTGCCTGCCAGGTTCTGGATGGCCTGCGTCACCTCCATACCCTGGATGGCGAACTCGCGGCGGATGGCTTCGGCGCTTAGGGGCAACGTGTAGATGCCGCCGTTGATGGAGTTCGTGCGCGCAAAAAAGAGCAGCTCGCTCGCGGCATAGAGATAGGCATCCAGGTTATTGCCTTGCCCGATGGCGATGGTCTGGACAGTGGGCGGCAGTGGGTTGGTGGCGGCGCGACGGATCTCGCCGCTGTTGCCGCTGACTTCCGTCCAATAGAGGTTGCCCGCCACCAAGAGAGGCTGCCCAATGCGCCAGTTTACAGTTGCCGTGTAGAAGGTTGGGGGAATGGGCGGCAGTTGGGGTGGTGGGGGCTGGACAAAACAGACGGTGATCGCGTTACACGCGCGATAGTGAATAGTGTAGGTCGCATTGGGGCCGCTCTGCACGCGCTGCACCCAATAGATGCGGAAGGTACCCTGGGGGCCGCCGATAAATTGGTAGACCAGACCGTAGGCCGACGTGCCCGCGCCAAAGGTGTAGTAGGGCGTGCTCCCGGCGCACGGCAAGGTCGCGCAATTGGTGGTGGTGGAATAGACGCCCGTGCCGTCGGTCCAGAAGACCGTCTGGCCCACCACCAGCAGGTCGCTTGCGCCGGCTGCGGTGGTCGCCACGATTTCCACGGGGCCGCTGCCGTTCTTGAGGGTGCGATAGATGCGATAGTCCGGGAAGAAGGTGTGCAGCCAATAGAGATAGCCGCCGGCTTCGACCAAGGGGCGGCGCGTGGTGGGGACTTGGTTGGCGGCAAGCGACTTCACGACCTGCACCGTGTAGGGTTCGCCCAGGGGCATACGTGCAATGCGCGTTTGGCTGTCGTCGTAGTAATAGAAGCCGTCGTCGCTACCACGGGGATTCAGGAATGTATTACAAAGCGACATGTCGTTGATGGACGCAAGCAGGCGGATGGGGCCGCCCGCGCTTGGTCTGCGCCGCAGATTGGCGTTGGGGTTGAACTCGTCGGCGAAGCAATGATCGGCCCAATAGACCAACCCAGCACCTACGCTCCAGTCCTCCACCACTACATTTGTTACAAAGGGAGTGGGCGCCTGGTCGATCTCGGCGCGCGCGGTGGGCAACCCCACACTCGCCCAGAGCACAATCGCCACCGCCAACACTGCGCCGGTCATTGCCGGGTTCCGACTGCATCGTAGCAGCAACATGGAACGCTCCTTTCGGAATGAACGACTTCACAAGGGGAGAAGCCGGTGAGGCGGGTTACCGGCAAAGCCGTATCCGAACGACAGGACGCGCGGGGAGAATGGGCAGCAGGCGACAATCGGGTGGGAATAGCATCCTAGTATAATGGATGGGAGATGAATTGTCAAACCTACAACCGGAGCGATTCGTTGCGCCGGGTGGGGGAAATTGGGATGGATGGAACTCATAAAGGTGACAAACGACCCTTGAGTAGGACGCAGCCGCCTGCCATAATTTTAGTTACCTCGTCCTTGCG
>CAKZVN010000295.1 GCA_937922105.1 uncultured Litorilinea sp. | reverse complement strand
GCCGTCATTCTGAGGAGCGCAGCGACGAAGAATCCCGATACACCACCAGATGGTCATGCTGAGGCGCAGCCTCAGCATGACCATCTTTAACACTTAGCGATCAAACCACTCAGACACAGACATAAAGCAAGAGAAACAACGCCGATGTCGGTCATCTCTTATGGCAGAAGTTGCGGGCTATCGCGCGTATTCACGGTCCCCGGTACTTGAAGCAGCCCACCACGTGGTCGTCCACCATGCCTACGCTTTGCATGAAGGCATAGCAGATGGTCGGTCCGACAAAGGTGAAGCCTGCTTGCTTGAGCGCTTTGGACATGGCCTCCGCTTCGGGCGTGCTGCTGGGCATGTTTTCCAGCGTGCGGGGCTTATTGGGCACGATGGTCTGGTGCCCCACGAACTGCCACAGCCAATCGGAGAAAGAACCGTGTTCCCCGATCAAGCGCAAATAGGCCCGGGCGTTGTGCACTGCACCGTCGATCTTGAGCCGGTTGCGCACGATGCCGGGGTCTTGGAGCAGCGCGGCGATTTTGGCTTCGTCGTAGACTGCGATCTTCTGAGGGACGAAACCGTCAAACGCGGCCCGGAAATTCTCGCGCTTGTGCAGGATCGTCCGCCAGGACAATCCCGCCTGAAAACCTTCCAACAGTAGGCGCTCGAATAGCTCGCGGTCATCCTGTACTGGCACGCCCCACTCGTGGTCGTGGTAGGCGATCATCTGCTCGCTTTCGCCTGCCCAAAAACAACGGGCAAGGTCGCCGGTCATGGTTTGTCTCCCATGTCAGGCTGGGTGGCTTACTGGAGGCTGCGCGGGTCCAACGCATCGCGCAGACCATCACCGATAAAGTTGATGCTCAACACGGTGAGCACTGTGAGCAAGCCGGGGAAGAACCAGAGCCACGGCGCCGATTCCAGATAGGTGTAGGCGTTTTCCAGCATGTTGCCCCAACTGGCGGTGGGCGGCTGCACCCCCAGCCCCAGGAAACTCACATAGGCCTCGGAGAGGATCGCGCCCGCCACGCCCAGTGTTGCGGCAACGATGATGGGCGCCATGGTGTTGGGCAAGACATGGCGCAGGATGATGCGCCGGTTGGGCACGCCCAGACAATGAGCCGCCAAAACAAAGTCGCGCTCTTTGAGCGAAAGGAAGTTCGCGCGCACCAGCCGGGCCAAATACATCCAGCTGGTCAGACCGATGACCACGATAATCACCACCACGCTGCCGCTGAAGCTGCGTCCGAAAAAGTCGAAGGTCGGGATGCGCCCGCTGAAAAACTTGGACATGACGATCAGCAAAAAGAGCGACGGGATAGAGAACATGGCTTCGGTAAAGCGCATGAGGATGCTGTCTATCCAGCCGCCGTAATAGCCGGAGAGCGCGCCCACCAAAACGCCGAAAGTTAAGGAGACCATCACCGCGGCAACGCCGATGAGCAGCGAAATGTGCCCGCCGTAGATGGTGCGCGCCAGGACATCGCGGCCCACTTGGTCGGTGCCGAAGGGATGCTCCAGCGAAGGGGGCGACAGGCGCTTGCCGGTGGCGGTGAGGTTGGCGTAACTCTCGCTCCAGATCAGCGCGCCGCCCACCACGTAGAGCAGCAGGCCGAGCATGATCAGCGCGCCGAAGACCGCCATGCGGTGGCGGCGGAAGCGTCGCCACGCCAAGCCGGCGGGCGTCACTACCCTGCCGCCCAGCGGTCCCTCGCCCAGACGCGACACGGTTTGCTCTGGACCCTGGTCAGCCGTGTGGTGTTTGGAATCGGCAATCGAAGTTGACATGGCAACGGGACCTAAGGAGGGCCGGATGACGGCCCATTGCGGAAGGCTTAACGATAGCGGATGCGCGGGTCGAGCCAGGTGTAGACGATGTCGGTGAGCAACTGGAAGACCACCACCGCCAGCGAAACCAGCATCAAAATCCCCATCAAGACCGGTGTGTCAATGCGCTCCACATGGTCGAGGAAGAGGCGCCCCATGCCGGGCCAAGCGAAGATACGCTCCGTCACCACCGCGCCCGCCAAGAGGAGCGGCAAGTCCAGTCCTACCAGCGTCACCAGCGGCAAGGACGCGTTCTTGAGCGCGTGTTGCCAAAGAATGGCCCGCTCCGCCAAGCCCTTGCTGCGCGCCGTGCGCATGTAGTCTTGGTTGATCACATCCAACATGCTGGCGCGGATATAACGGCTGTAGACCGCGATGGAGATGAGCGAGAGTGATGTCACCGGCAAGACCATATGCCAGAGCACTTGCGGCACAGTCTTGCCCACCATCGGGTCATACATGCCGACTGTGGGGAAATAGGGCAGGCCCCAGCGCTTGAAATTGACCGCAAAGATATACATGAGCATGAGCGCCAGCCAAAAAATCGGCATGGAGAAGCCGATGAACGCGCCTGTAGTGACCACGTTGTCCACCAGCGAGTATTGGCGCAGCGCAGCATAAATGCCGATCCCCAGCGAGACCAGGATCACCACGACTTGGACTGTGCCCATGAGCAGGAGCGTGTTGGGCAGGCGCTCGCCGATCATCTCCAGCACGGGGCGGCGGGTGACCAGCGAGGTTCCCCAGTCGCCGCGCAGAATGCCGCGTCGCGTGCCGTAGGCGTTGGGGACGCCGTCGCCGGTGGTATCCACCATGCGCCAGTCGTTGCCCACCAGCCAGTAGATGTACTGGATGTAAAAGGGTTGGTCCAGCCCTAGCTGGCGTTCCAGGCGCAGGCGGTCTTCCCCGCGCGGGGGTTGGCGACCGCCCAGCGTCGCCAGGGGGTCGCCCATGTTGGACATAAGGACGAACAGGATGATGCTGATGATGAAGAGCAGGGGAACTGCCTGCAACGTGCGGCGGATAATGTATTCGGTCACGCTGGCTCCCACGAACTTCTTGCCCGGCGGTCTGCGTGGGCGGGACAAGCACGGAGCGCCGGGGATGGGGCTGTGCCCCGCGCAGGGCGGGCGGCGCTACAACACGTGCCATCGTCTCGCAGGTCACCCTCCTGGAAGTTCATCACTTCCAGGAGGGTTGCGGACGAGACAATGCGCAGCGAGTTACCGGATGGTCCACTCGGCGATATTCCAGAAGGGGTCGGCGCCGGAGAGCCGCACGTTCTGGAGCCGATTGGCAACCGACCAGACGTCATTGTCTTGCCAGACGCCCAGCCAAACCATGTCGTCCATCATGATTTTCTGGATCTCACCGAAGATGGCGATGCGCGCAGCCGTGTCTACGGTGGCGGCTTGGAGGTCGAAGAGCGCGTCCAACTCGGGGTTGCAATAGAAACTCCAGTTGCCGCCCACCGGGTTGTCCGGCCCAGGAATCTCGCGACACATCCAGCGCGTGGAATTCGGATCAGGGAACGCATCGGGCTGGCTGGACCATTCGGCGATGTCGTATTGCCCGGTGGCGATGACGCCGCCCGCGGCATAGCCACCGAAGAAGACATCGCTGGGGTGGTTGATCAACTCCACGCCGATGCCCAGGGCGCGGTACATGTCTTGTACCACCACCTGGGTGTCCAGGCGCAGGCGGCGCATGTTGGTGACATAGCGCAGGATGAGCTTTTGACCGTCCTTTTCGCGGATGCCGTCCGCGCCGACCACCCAGCCGGCTTCATCCAGCAGTTGCGCGGCTTTGTCCGGGTCATAGGGCCATGGTTTGACATCGGGGCTGGCATAGGGGCTGAGGTCCCAGGGCGAAGCCGGCGGCTGAGTCAAGCCCAGGAGCAGGTCCTGGTTGATTTGGTCGCGGTTGAAGGCATAGGCGAGCGCGCGGCGCACGTTGACATCCTTGAGCGCAGGATGACCGTTCTCGCCGAAGTTGAAGAACCAACCCTCCATGAACCCGGAAGGAGTGGTGACAACGCGCACCGTGCCCAATGCCTCCAGCTCGGGCGCATCGGCAAAGCTCAAGAAGACGCCGATGTCGGTGTCGCCTGCCTTAATGGCAGCGATCTGGGCGGCGTCGTCGGGCGTGATGCGAATGAAGATGCGCTCGATGTTGGCGGGTTGCCAGTGATTGGGGTTGCGCGTAAAGAGAATGTGGCTGCCCGACTCCCACTGGCTGAAGACATAGGGTCCGACGCCCACCGTCGGCGCACGGTTCCACGCCGCGTTGTCCAGCGTGCCTTCAGCCTGAAAGACCGGCTCCAGGACATGCTTGGGCAGCACATAGGGGAAGATGCTGGAGAGCCACGGCGCATACGGCTCCTTGAAGGTGATCACCAGCGTGTGGTCGTTTTCGGCGACCACGCTCTCCACAAAGGGATCATAGGGGTTGCGCGTGATGACCGTATTGTTCTCGGCGAGGATCATTTCATAGGTGAAGACGAAATCGGCTGCGGTGAGCGGCGTCCCGTCCGACCAAAGCGCGTCTTCGCGCAGATGCACGGTAATGACGCGCCCGTCTGCCGAGATACCACCGTTGGCTGCGGAGGGGATCTCGCGCGCCAATTGCGGGACTGGGGCTAGATTGTCGTCGAAGTTCCAGAGGCCGACCAACCACAGTTCGTTGAGCAGACCGACGAACCACATGGTGGTATACATGAGATTCAGGGTGTCCGGCTCTTGAACAAAGGTGATGGTGGCGAGGGAAGGCGCGGTGCTTTGCGGCGCGGCTGCCTCCGGCGCAGCCGCGGGCGCACACGCGGCTACGAGTAGGGCGAACACGAGGGCGACGATAAGCGCTCGCGTACGCGGCTTGGGGCGAGAGGAAGACATGATGGCGACTCCTTTGCTGGATGTTCTCGGTTGGGAGAGTCAGAAAGACACGCAAGGGGTCGGTTGCCGGCGGCTGGCGAATCGCGGCGCAGACGGCCCCCATCGGTTGACGGTCGGTAGACGAGGAGCGAAACGGATACGACTGAGCCGGACACCGCTGCTGCTCACCCTGTCAAGCGAATCGTGATTGGGAATTGTAACAGAGCGCGCGGCAATCGAAAAACAGCTTGTTTTTATCCCGGCTCGGCGCGCACCGGGAAGGCAACCTACTCCCACTCCGGCAAGAGGTCGCGCGCGGTGAGGTCCTGTACGCGCTCGCGACGCTGGACCAAATAGGCGGTGGCGTCGCGCACCCAGACCACCGCGGGCTTGCGTGCGCCGTTATAGTTGCTGCCCATGTTGAGATGATAGGCCCCGGACGCGGGGAGTGCCACCAGTTCGCCCGGCGCCAATTCCGGCAGCGGCAATGCCTCGATCAGCACGTCGCCGCTCTCGCAATAGGGGCCGGCGAGCCAGGCCGGGCTGTGGGCCGGGCGGTCGGGCGCGTGCACCGGCAAGGCAGAATAGCGCGCACCATAGAGCGCGGGCCGCGGGTTATCCGCCATGCCGCCGTCAATCAGCAGCCAGCGGCGATGGGGTGTCTGCTTAACCGCGCCGACGCGGTAGAGCGCCACCCCGCCGCGCGCCACCAGGCTGCGCCCCGGCTCCAGCTGGAGGCGCGGCAGGGGCAGTCCACGCTGTGCGCAGCCTGCGCGCACATGCTGTGCGATGAGCGTTACATAGTCGGCAATGGCGGGCTGGGGCAGTTCATCTTCGTGATAAGCCACGCCCCAGCCGCCGCCGGGCGAAAGGACCTGCATGGTCCAGCCGTAACGGGCGCGTAGCATCTGGGCCAACTCCAGCACAAGGTCCAGCGCGGGGAGCAACGGGGAGGGGTCGAAGAACTGCGACCCCTGGTGAAAGTGTAATCCCGTGAGCGGAAGCCGCGTGGCGAGTGCCAGCGCAACAGCTTGCTCGATCTCGGTAGGGTCCATACCGAACTTGCTGTCGTGTTGACCGGTTTGGCGATAGCTATGGGTATCCACGGCGACGCCGGGGCGCACGCGCAGCCAGAGGTCGGGCAGGCGTGGGGCATTGGATGCGAGCGCGACAATGTGCTCCAACTCGGTGAGATTGTCCACCACGATGACCGCAGCCTGGGTCAGCGCGGCGCGCAGGTCGTCCTCGCTCTTGTTGACGCCGTGCACCAGGATGCGCGCGGGGTCCATCTTGGCTGCGGCAGCGATGGCGAGTTCGCCCGCGCCGGTGCAATCTAGCCAGAAGCCCTGGCGGTCCACCCACTGGGCTGCGGCGGTCATGAGCAGCGCCTTGCCCGCAAAGGTCACCGCAAAGTCACCAGGATAGGCCCGGCCCGCGGCGCAGTAGGCATCCGCAGCCGCGTCCAGGGTCGCTTGATCATAGACATAGAGGGGGGTGCCGAAGGCCGCCGCCAGTGCCGCCAAATCACAGCCGCCCACACAGAGCACCGGTCCGGCGCCGCGGTCTTGGACGGTCGTCGTAATCGGAAAGAGGGGGAGGCGCGCGGCGAGGTGGCTCATAAGACGACGGTTCCTTGCCCGGCGGCGGGTTATAAGATGACCATGACGATGCCCACCAGGGTGATCACGACACCGGCAAGGCTGGTAGGCGTGGGCCATTCGCCCAACAGGAGAATTCCCAGCAGAATCCCGCCGGTGACTTCTTGGGTGGCGATGAGGTTGACCAAGGTGGCGCGCGTGCGGCGCAGCGCAGCGTTGTAGAGCGTATGGCCCAGTGCCAGCGGCAATAACCCCAACCCCGCCACGCTGAGGATGGCGGGGGCTGTGTAGCCGTCGGGTGTCAAGTTCCACAGCGCCACCGGGAGCAGCCAGAGCGCGGCAACGCTGTAGACCGTCCCGGCATAGGCGAACAAGCTGTAACGATGGCGCTGGCTGCGCCCGGCAACGCTGTAGAGGCCGAAACAGATCGCGCTGCCCAGGGCTAGCGCATCGCCCAGCAACATGCGCCGGTCGAACATCGGCTCGAAGCCTGCCAGCACCGCGACCCCCGCCACCGCCACCAACGTGCCCAGCCACTTGCGCGCCGCCATGCCTTCGCCCAAAAACCACCACGAAAAGAGCGCCACAAAGATGGGCGCGGTGTAAACGATGGCGAGGCTATGTGCGATGGTGGTGTATTCCAGCGAGGCGATGTAAAAGCCGAAGTGGAGCGCAGCCACCAGGCCAAAAGCGGCAAAGCGCGGCCATTCGGCGGGCGCGGGCAGCCGCTCACGGCGCACCAGGGCAATGCCCAGCACCACCGCGCCGGCAATCGCCATGCGCCCGGCGGTGATCTCGAACGCGGTGATACTCTCCGCGGCCCAACGCGCCAGGACAGGACTGGTGCTGAACAA
>CAKZVN010000294.1 GCA_937922105.1 uncultured Litorilinea sp. | reverse complement strand
TGGTTGCCTATCCGTTGGTGACTGGGGTGACCCCCGGCTCGGTAGCCCAACAAGCCGGCGTCCAAGCCAACGATGTCCTGCTCACGTTGAACGGGCAGCCGGTATTGGTGAGCGCACTGCGCGAGTTGGACTACAACGTCCGGCCGCAAGCTCCAGCCGACCCGTCGCTGCGTAGTTTGACCGTATTGCGCGGCGATGCGCTGATCACCTTACCCGTGGAGGGTAGCCTGACGCGGGAGCAGTTGCTAGCAGGGGTGACGAGCGCGCCGGTGCTCAGCACGCTGGTCACGTTGGTGGCGGAAGGATCGCCTGCCGAGGCAGCCGGGTTGCAGCCGGGCGATCTGATCTATGCCGTGAACGATACGGTGATCAGCCGCGACAACCCGCTCAATGCCGTCATCCAGCGCCATCTCGGCGAACAGGTGACGCTGCGGTTGTTGCGCGATGGGCAGTGGATCATCACCCAGGTGACACCGCGGGTTGAGCCGCCGCCCGGTCAAGGCGCGTTGGGGGTCCAGATCGGCTCTGCCAGCCGCTTGGCGACCATGTCCTTGTTGCCTGCCCTGTGGCAGGGGGTGCAGAGCACGCTGGAATATGTGTGGCTGGTCATCCAGCTCCCGGTCTTGCTTTTTGTGGGCCAAGTGTCGCCTGCGGATGCGCAGTTGACCGGGCCGGTGGGTATCGCCCAACTGGTGGGCGGCGCGGTAGAGGCCTCGATTGACACGGGGCTTTGGTTTCCCATCCTGCGTCTGTCTGCTGTGCTGAGTGCGGCGCTGGCAATCACCAACTTATTGCCGCTCCCGGCCCTCGACGGTGGGCGTTTGCTCTTTATCTTATTTGAAGCCATCCGCGGTCGGCGCGTCAACCCGGAGCGTGAAGGACTGATCCACATGGTCGGTTTTATGTTGCTCATCGGGTTGCTCGTCCTGATTACCGTCCGCGACATCACCACGGCTCAACAAGGGATTGACTGGTCCACCATCCTCGGTCAATAGCGGTGGGGGAGGGACATGGGAGATACCCATGAGCCGGCAGCGCGAAAGATTCTATGACGAAAACATCGGCGACGGAATCATCGGCCCATCAGCCTGAGCCTGCTCGGTCTGCGGCCCGGTCGACCATCGCGACGCCCGCTGTAGCCCCCACCGTGCTGCGTCCACGGTCTATCGGTGTTACCCCCTGTCCTTCCTGTGGCGAGCGCGTGGATGCACAGGCCCTGGCTTGTCCGGAGTGCGGCGAGCGCTTGCGCCAGGAGCCGCGGTTGATCCGCTGCGTCCACTGTGGAGCGCAGGCTTCGTCGGAATTGAGCGTCTGTCCGTCCTGCTGTCGTGAACTGCGCGCGGCGCCCTCGCCGGCGCTGGCGTGGGGGATGCCGGTTGGCCTGGTGCTGCTCTTTGTGCTGGTGTTGGCAACGCGCTGGGATGGAAGTAATCCGTTGTCCTGGGCGCGTGAGCGGTTGGACCGTGGCGTGGCGTTGGTGGAGACCCTGGGCAACAACTTTGAGCCGGAACTGGTGATCGTGATGACGCCGGTGCCGGGCAGCAACGCAGGCACGTTGGCGGTGGCGTTGGCCCCGCTCGCGACAAACCAACAATCCGCGACGGCAAACGCAAGTGGTGAAACAGTGGTGGACCCGGAGCCGACCGAGGCGCCTGCCGCAGCAATCCGCACCGTCGCCGATGAGATCGCGGCGCTGGGCGTAGGCGGCGCACAGGCAGCGGAAGAGAGTGCGCCGGCAGGCGAGTCCATGCAGACCCTGGCGGCGGCAGCGCCAAGTGTGGAAAGCGCTTCGGCAGAAGCCGCGTCTGCGGCAGTCGAGCCGATGGCGGAAGCGGCTGTGACTCCCGCTCCGCCGCCGGCTACGCCGGAACCACCGGCTGCTGAACCGACCACAGCGCCGAGTCCGGTTGTCGTCGAGTTGGGTGGATTGGCGGCACGCACGACGCCGCAAGCCCCCACCCCTACGTGGACTCCCCTGGCGACGCTTGCGCCGGAGACTACTCCGGTTGCGCCGACAGCGACGCCGGTTGCGCCTGCGGAGACGCCGGTCCAACTGCTTGCCGTGTTGCCCACGCCCACCCCGGACCTGTTGCCGCGCGGCGTTGCGTCCGGGCAAATCGGTCGCGTAAGCGCAGGCGAAACCCTGGTGGCAAGCGCATTGCCGACGGCGACCCCAACGGTGACGCCGGTCGCTTACCAAGTGCGTAGCGGCGATACCCTGGTGGTGATCGCGCGGCGCTACAATGTGACGGTGGAAGAACTCATGGCGGTCAACGGCATCGCCGCGCGCGACGTGACGCGCATCATGCCGGGGCGGACACTGATCGTTCCCGTGCCGACGCCGACCCCACCGCCCACGCCCACCCCCTCGCCGATTCGCCTGGCAGCCCCATTACTGTTGGCACCGGAGGACGGCGCGCAACTCGACTGTCTGCGTGAAGAGCGCCTACAATGGGAGCGTGTCCAGTACATCAAAGACAGCGATAAGTATGTGCTGCACATGGGCTTTGTGGCGGGGTATGAAGCAGACGGGCGCGAGCAGATCACCTGGGTGGTGGCGTTGCATCGGCCCGTTACGGTGACCGAATGGACGCTGGACCCTGCACTGTGCAGCCTGGCGCCGCAAGCCTACGGTCGCCAGTGGCGCTGGTGGGTGGAGGTAGTCGCCGACGTAGAGGGGGTGTTGGCGCCGGTCAGCCCGCCCAGCGAGCTGTGGGGATTTGTGTGGCAGTGAACGTATGGTCGTAAACGTGTGACTGTGAGTTGGAAGCCGGCCCGGCTACGAAGGGCGTCAGACCACCATGCCGAATTATCGCAGACCGCGACGCAAACATCATGACGAGGATACCGACCTGGACCGCGCCGCCCGGCGCAATCGTTTCGACGCGGACGATGCTGAGGACGCGGACGACGCAGAGGCGGATGAGGAGATCGCCAAGTTCGCCGCGGCGCTGGGTCTCGATGATTCTGATGCCGAGATGATGGCGCTGCTACGGGACGCGTTGTCGCGCAATGTTGATCTGGCGCGCCTCAGCGCAGACCTGGGCGATGAGTTCGAGATCATTGATTTCGAGCAGGGTGGTTTCGGGGATGACCTGGACGACGACTTCGACGAGGATTTCGCGGACGAGCTGGATGGACTCCCTGGAGGCGCAGGGTGGGGGCGTGCCGCGCGCAGCCAGGTTCCCCTCGAAGAATTGCTGCGCGAGTTGACCCAGGCCGAGAGCTTGCCGCCCATGTCGCATCTCTATTCGCTCTCGGATTTGTCCCACGCCGAGGCGGACCGCGTGCGCCAGAGTTGGGCGCTCATCGCAACGGAGCGCCGTCGCGCGGTCGTGACGAGCTTGGTCACAACCGCGGAAGAGGATATCCATTTGCAACTCGGTCCCTTCCTGCGCATTGCCATGTCCGACCAGGACGCGACCGTGCGCAGCGCAGCCGTGCGCGGGCTATGGGAGGATGGTCAAGCCGATTTGATCGGCCCGCTGGTGCAGATGTTGCGCAACGACCCGGACGTGGAGACGCGCGCCGCAGCCGCCACCGCGCTGGGGAGCTATGTGCTGGCGGGCGAGCTGGAGGAACTGGACGCTGCCCTCGCCATGCGCGCCGAGGAGGCTTTGCTGGCTGTCCTACACGATGAGTTGGAGCCATTGGCAGTGCGCCGGCGCGCGCTGGAAAGCATCGCCTATTCCGGTGAAGCCGGCGTGCGCCAGCTGATCGAGGACGGCTATTATGACCCCCACGAGGAAATGCGCATCAGCGCGCTCTTCGCCATGGGGCGCAGCGCCGACGTGCGCTGGCGTGCGTTGGTGCGTGCCGAACTGCAAAATCCGTCGCCTAGCGTGCGCCGTGAAGCCGCCTTGGCTTGTGGTGAACTGGAAGCACAAGCTGCGCTGGAGGACCTGCTGGTGCTCTTGCAGGACGAGCACAGCGAGGTGCGCTTGGCTGCGATCTTTGCCCTGGGGCGCATCGGCGGTCGCGACGCGCGCGATGCGCTGGACACGGTGTTGCTGGGCGGGAACCCGGATGAAGTGGAGGCCGCGGAGCAGGCGCTGGAAGAGATGCAATTCTACGCCGACAACTTAGCCATTCCGCTTTTCGATGAGTCGTTGGATGACGACGATGAGTGGGATGAGGACCCGGTGGACGGTTGGTCGGAGTGGGATGATCGCGACCTGGGTGTCTACGAGTAGGCTGCCGTGAACCTGAAGCTCAAGCGTCTGGTGCGGACGGCTGCGTCGGAGCAATACGCCCTGTTTGACCTGGACCAGGTGGATGCCGAGGACAACCTGCCGCTCACCATTGGCAAGTTGGACTTGCACTACACTGCTGAAGGGTTGTACGGCACGCTCCTGCTCTGGGATGATGCGACGCGGCGTTTCAAGCCGGCCCAACGCCAAGAGTTCATTTACGCCCTGCTGGATGAGATCAGCCAGCCTATGGGGGTGCCCAACGAATATGTGGTAGAGTATTTCGCGCCGACGCTGGAGCACTACGAGGTGTTCCACAATGTGGGCATCGGCGACGAGATCGCGGACATCAACCCACCCGGCGACGACGCAGGCACACCGGCGCGGTCGTAAGGGTCAATTGCCGGCAACGGCCCAACCGCCGGACCGCCCATGTTTGTCGTGCAGACGTTGTGGCCCATCTTTTTCGAGACGGTGCTCCCCGTCTTTCTGATTGCGTTTGCCGGCTATCTCTTAGCCTGGCGCATGTCCATTGACGGGCGGTCGCTGGGGCGGCTGCTCTTTTATTTGGCGACCCCGGCGCTGGTCTTTCGCAGCCTGTACAGCATGACGCTGGACCCCACCGCGTTGCGCCAAATTGCGCTGGTGGCGACGTTGGTGATCACCTTGACCGGCGTGGCGGGCTGGCTGGTCGCGCTGGATCAGCAGCGCCAGGAACGGGTTGCGGTGATCTTGACCAGCGCGGTGAGCAACAACGGCAATATGGGCATCCCCATCAGCCTGTTTGCCTTCGGCCCGGCAGGCATGGCGCTCGCCTCCATCTACTACGTGGTGGCGTCGTTCATGAACAACACGGCAGGGGTGGTGGTGGCTTCTTCGGGACAGGCCTCCCTGGTCAAGGCGTTGCGCAACACCTTGGCTGTGCCGGTGCTCTATACGGCTGTTCTGGGCTTGGTATTCAACCGGCTGGCATGGGAGTTGCCTGCACCCCTCTACCGTTCGGTGGATTTGTTGGCGGATGCCGCGATTCCCGGTATGCTGGCGTTGTTGGGCATCAATCTGCGCGCGGCTCCGCGTATCCAATTGCAGGGCGTGTTGTGGCGCAGTTTGTTGGTGCGGCTGGTGGGGGGGCCGTTGATCGCGTGGCAACTGTGTCTGCTCTTCGGCATCGGGGGCATCGAGCGCAATGTCTTGATTTTGCAGGCTGCCATGCCGACGGCGGTGATTAGCGTCGTCTTGGCGACCGAGTTCGATGCCGCGCCGCATGTGGTGACGACTGCGATCTTCATGACCACGCTGGCGAGCATGGGCACATTGTCGCTGGTGTTGTGGTGGCTGATGTAAGGTCTGCCCGCCCGCAGGAAGGGGCGGAGGAGGATGGGATGAGCGAGTCGCCGGGTATGCCGGAATTTCACCGGACTCTAAACGAAAGCGCGCGGCTTTTGAGTCAGAACCGTCCGGGGGAGGCGGTGGAATTGTTGTTGCCGCTCTATCGTGTGGCGCCCGAACACCCGGATGTGCTGATCAACTTGAGCGGCGCATATGTCTTGCAGCGGCGCTGGAACAAGGCTGTGCAACTATTGACTAAAGCAGTCGAGCGTCACCCCGATAACGCCATGCTGTGGATGAATTTGGGTGCGGCGGAGTTGGGTCGCCTGGAAACTTCCGGTCCGCGCCAACAGGACCGGGCGATTGCGGCGTATGAACGCGCGCTGGCGGTGGATGCCGAGACGCCCAATGCCCACTATCACTTGGGCTTGATCTACAAAGAGCGCGGGGAATTGAGCCGGGCCGCGGCCTTTTTCCAGCGGGCGCTGGAGGTGAACCCGGCGGACCGCGACGCACGCGCCTGGCTGGACCGGCTGACGTCGGTGATGATGCAGGCGGCGAAGGAACGTGAGGCTGCTTCGTCTGCTGCCGGTGATGCGTCGCCGGAGGACAGGATGACCGGGGACGGCTCGGCAGGGAATGATGTGACGGGTGACGAGGCTAGACCAACCCCATGAGTTCCGACTTGTCCGGCATGACTTCTCAAGACTCCTTACGCGCCGGGATGGGCGCGCTGCGCGTTCCACGCGCATCCGGCTGGCGCGAAAACCCGGAGCGCCTGGCGTGGGCGGTGATGCTCATCAGTTTTGCGATTTTTGTGTTGCTGGCGGTCTCTATTCCGCTGGCGGTGAGCTATGCTTTGCGCTATGCCACCGTGGTGCATGAAGCGAGATTGGAGCCGACCCTGGGCACGTTGTTGCTCTATTCTTCGCCTATGTCCGAGCCGGTTGCCGTGACCGGTGTCAAGCAGGATTTGACCGAGGGGATGCGAATCGTGGCGGGGGATGATTCGACCCAGGGGACATTGGTGATCTTGGGCAGCAATCGCGCCGACCCTGCGCTGGGCAGCGTGCAAATTTACGCCGGAACGACCTTGCAAGTCTTGCGTATTCGCCGTCCCATGTTTGCCTCCAGCGACCAACCCTATCAGTTGCGTTTGCGGTTGGAGCGCGGGCAGGCACGCATCTTTTCCAATAGCGGCGACGGACGCCCATTGCATGTGGATTTGCAGACCCCCCACGGCGCTATCTCGCTGGCGTCCGGCAGTTATCAAATCTCGGTCAACGCGGACCAAACTGACGTGACAGTGCGCACAGGTCAAGCCATTCTGACCCATGCCGACGGTGCCGCCATGACGCTGGATGCCGGGCTGCGCGCCTGGATGACCCTGGAGCGCATGACCCAAGAGCCGGTCTCCGGCGAGTTGAACCTGCTACGCAACGGCAACTTTGCCGAACCGATGCTCAATACTTGGCAAAGCTATGTCATCGCCGACAATGTGATTCCGGGGAGCGTGCGGATTGTGGAGCGCGAGGGGCGCTGGGTGGCGCACTTCATCCGCCAGGGCGAAGAAAATGTGCCCACCGAGGTCGGTATCACCCAGGTCGTGGACCGCGACGTCAACGTCTATGACTCCCTGACCTTGCAGCTGGATGTGAAACTTCTGCACCAGAGTCTCTCCGGCGCGGGCTATCTCAGCTCCGAGTTCCCGCTGCGCGTGGAGATCAACTACACCGACATCTACGGCAAGTCGCTCAGCTGGGGACACGGCTTCTATTATCGCGACCCGGAAAACGAGAACTGGCGCATCATCAACGGGGAAAAGATTCCACCCTTTATTTGGTACACCTACCAATCCCCTAACCTCATGGAGCTATTAGCCGATACACGCCCGGCGCGCATCAATACCGTCCGCATCTACGCCAGCGGCTGGAATTACCAGAGCATGGTCAGCGAAGTCTATCTGGTTGCGGAGTAGGGATGTCCGCCACGCGCAACGCATCGCGATGGGGGGGGCGGTATAGCCGTTGGGCGTGGCTCGCCGCGGCTGCGCTGGTCTATTTGGCATTGGCTGCGTATCAGCTGAATTTGCCCGGTCTCCACTATGATGAAGCCAAAGAGGCAGGGGTCCCGGCGCTGGATTTGCTCAACGGGGCGGTAGGGGCGCCCTTCCGTGGGGTGACGCTGCGCGTCGGCGCGTGGGACTTGCCTGTGATGGTGCAGGACTACATCGGCGCGGTCAATGTCTATTTGGCGCTGCCCTTCTTGGCTCTGACCGGTGTGGGGGTGCCGAATCTGCGTGCGCTCAGTGTCTTGACCGGGTTGGCGGCGCTGCTCTTGGCGGCGCTGACCGTCTCCACCTGGCACGGCAAGCCCGACGAGAGCACGGACACGCAACTCCCGCGCTTGACATGGGCGGGTGTGGCGGTGGCTTGGCTGTTGGCAGCCTCTCCTTCGTTTGTCTTTTGGAGCCGCCAGGGGCTGTTTGTCACCAACCTGATCCAGCCGCTGGCATGGATTTGTCTTTGGCAAGGCACGCGCTGGTGGCTCACGGGGCGACCGGCGGCGCTGGTGATAGCCGCAGCTGCGGGCGGCTTGGCGCTCTATGCCAAGTTGCTGGCGGTGTGGGTAATTGGGCCGTGGCTGCTGGGCCTGGCGTTGTTTTGGCTCTGGCGCCGCAATGAACCAACCGCACCTCGCCTATCGCCGCAACTGCTCATCGCGGTGGCGGTGGCCTTTGTGGTGCCGCTTTTGCCGTTGCTCTATTTCAACCTGCAAACCCAGGGCACGTTCAGCACACTGTGGCGCAATGCGTGGCACAGCTATTATGGCGTCAACAACTTGGCGTTGTGGGATAACGCACAGGTGCGCTGGGGGCAGTTGTGGACTGCCTTGCGTGGGGACCAGTTTTGGTATCTGGGCGGTCTCTATGCCAACCCGCTGGCGCCGTGGCTGGTGGCGCTGAGTGTGGCGGCGGGCTTTGCGAGTGCGCCACGGCGCATGATGCCGGTGGTGGGGGTGACGGCGGCGGCGTGGTTGGCGTCGTTGGTCACCATCAGCGATCTGTTCATTACCCACTATGCGCTGCTCCAGCCCCTGGTGGTGGCGGCAGCGGCGCTGGGGTTGGTGTTGTGGGCGAATGGCGAGGCGTCGCGGCGTGTGCTGGCGGCGGCGGTGGTGGCGACGTGGGTGTTGCTGGACGGTCGCGCGGCCTGGCTTTATCACGGCGCGCTGGCGCGCAGCGGCGGGTTAGCCGCACACAGCGACGCGTCCTATGAACTCGCCGCGTACTTGCAAGCGAATGGTCTTGACGCGCCCATTGCGCTGGATTGGGGGATGGATGCAACAGTGCGCTTTTTGAGCGCAGGCGCGGTGCGCCCCATCGAAATCTTCGGCTATGCGTCGCCAGCTGCGCCCGATGCCGACTTCACGGCGCGTCTGGCGCCGTTCTTGGAAAACCCGGACAACGTCTATCTCTTGCACGCCACGGGCAGCACAGTCTTCGAGGGGCGGCGCGAGGCATTCCTCTTGGCGGCGGCGGCGCGCGACCGTCCGGCCCGTTTGGTGCGCGACTTTGCCCAGCGCGACGGCACGCCGCTCTATGAGATTTGGCGCGCGCTGCCGCCGTGACGTCAGGGGCAGCTTGACATATCTGTTGACGACCTCTGGGCAGAGTGTTAGAATGACGCATACCGGTTGCCGATGGTGTCTATAGGTTCGTTCCGGTAGCTTGTGTGACCGGCGCAGGGAGACAGGCGCGGTGCATTCTGTTGAACGCGAGTTTCGCACAACCCAACCGTTGACCGGAGAGCCGGAGCGGCGCCCTTCGTTGGATGTCGTGCCGCCGGCGCGCCCTCCGCGTTCGGTGTTGCACGCGTTGGTCACGGTCACGCGCGCAAGCACAACGCCGGTCTTGTTGACTCCTGTGGTGGTGGGCGCGGCGTTGGGCTGGTGGGAAAGCGGGCGCTTTTCGCCGGTGGGGTTGGTGTTGTCGCTGGTGGGCATGGCGGCGACCGGCTGGGGACTGGCGGCGCTACATGATTATTATGACTATCTGCTGAGCAGACGGCCCGGTGTACGCGGCGCGCCCGACGCGCTGGGGACGGGCTACAGTTTGCTTTGGTACGGCTTTTTGCCGCCCCAGATCGTGCGCGATACGGGGCTGATTTTGTTGACTGTGGCGGGGCTGGCAAGCGTGGTGCTGGCGGTGATTGCCGGTTGGCCCGTGCTCTTTTTTGCCGCGTTGAGTTTCTTGCTCTTGTGGGCAGTGATCGGCTTGCCCTTGCGCTTCGGCTATCGCGGCTGGGGGCTGGGCGAGTTGGGGACGGGGCTGGGCATCGGTCTTTTGCCCACGCTCATCAGCTATTATGTCCAAGCGCATACGCTCTCTTGGTTGCCGGTGTGGGGGGGGACGGCCTTTGGGCTGTTGAGCCTGCTCCTCTTTTTTAACTTTAACGCGGTGCAGATTCGCCGCGACTGGTTGCTGCACAAGCGCACGTTGACCGTGAATCTCGGCTTGACGCGGGCGCTGGATGTGAGCGCGCTGTTGTTGGTGGCGGCCTTTGTGTTGCTGCTTTGCATGGTGGTGTTGACCGACCTGCCGCTTCTGGCGCTCATCAGTTTGGCTGGTCTACCGGTGGGGCTGAGTGTCTTTGCGCGTCTCCCGCGTGAAGGGCAGAGCGCAGCAGCGGTGGCGCGTGTCTATCGCATGGGGGGCCATGCGGCGGTATTGGCTGCGGCGCTGTTTGTGGTTGCGTTGCTCTTGGAT
>CAKZVN010000293.1 GCA_937922105.1 uncultured Litorilinea sp. | reverse complement strand
CGGGTAGCGTGATGTAGGCCCAGGCGTTGGTTCCATAGGGCGCGACCTGGGGTGTGGAGCCGGACCACTCGGCCAACTGTTGAATCCACACCGAATCGGCGGGTTGGAGAAAAGCTCTGATTTCGCGCAGACGGCGCAGATCAACGGGGAGACCGCCGGCGCGCTGGGCCATGTGGTGGAGCGTGTCTATGACCGCGCGCGGGTCCTCGCCGTCCACGATGCGGCGATCCACCAGCAGGGTGGCGCGGTCGGGGACAACATTGATGCCAGTTCCGCTGTGCAGGACAGTGGAGGTCAGGTCAGCATGGCCTAGTGTGGTCGGCGGCAGCGCGATCAGCCGCGCGTGCTCATCGGCATAGGCGACGACGGTTTTGGCCGCGGCCAAGAGGGCGTTACGACCAAGGCGCGGCTGTGACGTATGGGCTGCCACGCCGTGGAAGGTCAACTCGAAGCGCGCCACTCCACGATGACCGTGGACCGGGATGCAGTTGGTCGGCTCGGCGACAGCCAGCTGGGCAACCGTGAAAGGTTGGCGGGCCAACCACGCTGCGAATGCCGGCGCGCCGGTTGCGCCGAATTCCTCGTCTACGGTGGCAGCGATGAGCAGGTTGGGGCGCGGGGTGAGGCCCTGGCTGCGCGCGGCGTGGAGCAAAGCGAGAACGACACCAAGAGTCGCTTTGGTATCCACAGCGCCGCGTCCCCAGACACGACCGTCGCGTAGTTCACCGCTGAACGGGTCGCCGGGCATCTGCTCGACGCCCACGGTGTCGGTGTGAACATCCACGCCGGCCCACCAGTCCTCGCGACCACGCCAAAGACCGTAGACATTGGGACGACCGGGCTGGACCTCGTCTAAGACGACTTCAGCGCCCAAGTCGCGAAACCACTGTGCGACGGTTGCCGCAATGCGCGCCTCGCCGGGTTCACCGGACTTGGCGCCGGCTTGGGCCGGTGTGACCGACGAGATTTGGACTAAACGGCTCAGCCACTGGGCGGCGGCTGGGCCGATGCCCGTGAGATCAATGCCCATGTCAAGACCGCAGCAGAATCTTGGCGACGGGGCCGGGCTTGCTGAGCAACTGCTCGAAGCAGGCTCCTCCCTCGGCGAGGGGTGAGCGTTGCAGCCACGGCTCCATCTCGATGCGCCCGTCAATCAGCCAGCGCAGGGCGTCCTCGAAGTCCAGCGACGCGTAGGCAAAGGAGCCTTGCAGGGTGATTTCGGAGCGGATGATGTAGTTGGCCTGGAGGGTGCTTTCTTCCTCATGCAGACCGGTGAGGATGACCTTGCCGCCCCAAGCCACAGCCTGCACACATTCGCGGCGCGTGGCACCTGCGCCGACGGCGTCAATGGCTGCGTCTACGCCGACACCATCGGTGAGGTCGCGAACTACGTCAACGACGTTTTGGCTGCGCGGATCGAGCACGGTGGCGCGGAAGCGGCTGCCGATGGCGCGGCGGTCCGGGTCGGTATCGGTGGCGATGAGCGTGCGCACGCCCGACGCCGCCAGCACTTGGAGCGTCAGCAAACCGATGGGGCCGAGACCGGTGACCAGGGCTGTGCCGGTTGCGCCGACGCCCGCGAGTTTGACGGCGCGAATGGCGCACGCCAACGGCTCGGTGAGCGCAGCCATCTCATAGGAGAGGTGGTCGGGAATGGGGTAGACATTGACCGCGGGCGCGGTGACATATTGGGCATAGCTGCCGGGACGGTGGATGCCGACGATGCGGCGGTTGCGGTCCAGGTTTTGACGTCCCTGATAAGCCGCGCGCGAGGTGGGCTGGTGGATCAGCGGGTTGACGGTGACGCGCGTGCCCTCGGCGAGGGCCGGGTTGAGGTCGGCGGCGCGTGCACCCAGGGCAACGATTTGACCGGCGAACTCGTGCCCCATGATGAGCGGGGGCTTCCGCAGGGAGTTGTGGCCCAGGTAGCCGCCCAATTCGGAGCCGCAGATACCTGAGTAGGCGACGGCAATCAGAACTTCGTCGTCGGCGGGGACGGGGTCGGGCACGTCGCGCAACTGCATGATGCGCGGGCCTTCCCAGACAAGTGCTTGCATAGGCGGTTCCTCGATGTGATGCAATCTTAGGTTGATGCGCTGACAGTCAGGCGCAGACGGAGGGTCTTGGTCTCGCCCGGCTCCAGCATGACCAGTGTGCCGTCGGCACGGGCGGCGGCGCGCCCGCGCACATGGCAATTGCCGGGTTCGATGCCCAGTACGTGGGTTCCCGCACCGGGCATACGCCATTGGGTGAGATGGGGTAGTGCGGCGGCGTCCCACTCCAGGCGTACATCCACAGGGGCCGGCCCGTTGGGGAAGGGGAAGGCGGGTTGATGAATGACTGCGGCGGCCCATCCTTCGGCATCGGTGGCTAGGTCACGGTGGAAATAGACCTGGGCAGCGTGGGCCGGATTGGGGGCTTGCCAATGGTTGTACCCTGCCAGTGGATCAATCCCCGCAGGCGTTGGGATATCCGGGTTCGGGACAAGAGTGCGCGAGGGGAAACTCAGACGCGTGCCCTCGTCCAACAGCGGAAAGCCGAAATTGAAGTGATAGAGAATCATGAAAGGGGAGGGGGCAAAGCCCAGGTTTTCGACGGTATCGGTGATGGCAAGCCAGTTGCCGCCCAATACGCTGGTGATCTCGCGCTGGAGGCGCAGGTGGGTTCCATAGATGATGGTTTCTTCCACGACGCCGCCGACCCGGATGAAGCAGTCGTTGCCGCGCCATTCGGTCCCGGCGCAAACGCTGCGCGCAGGAGTGTGATGGATGCGACCGTGGAGGCCGAGTTCCTCCCCTTCATCGGTGGTGGGCGAGCCGACTTGGGTCAAGCCGCAGGTCATGAGCAACCCACCGGTTGCGGTGCGCAGCCAGGCTAGCCCGCGGTCATCGTAATAGGCGGGGTGGACTGCGCCGTTGGGCGCTTGCCAGGCGAGCGAGACCCCGGCAAACTCGGCGAGGGCAATGTCCATGCCCTTTTCTGGTGTGACGGTGTAGGTCAGCCCGCCGCCGGTGCGAACCAGAATTTGCTCGACATCACGTTCTGGGCCTTCGACGCCGCGCAGCCGCTGGACGCCGCCGATTTGGTCCAGGCGTCCGATACGGGCTTCCAGGTCACGGCGTTGCCAGGTTTTGCCATAGATCGGCATCTGTCAATCTCCTTCCCTCAGGTCGCAGGCAGCGGTGCAAGAGGTCTCGCCCGCAGCGCTGCAATGGTGTCATGCGAAGACGGAGAAGTAGCTGGCGAAGAAGCGCTCGGCGTTGACTTTGAGCGCGACTTCGTGGTAGCCGTCACCGGGTTGCCAGAGGGTGCGCCCGGCGAGTTCGGGGTGGTTCAGGTCTACGGTGACGGTGCCGCGCGTATACTCGACGACCGCCGGGTCAAAGATGGAGACGGCAGCCAACGGGTCATGGAAGGTGAGTAGGTCGCGTTCCGCAAACCAGACATGGGCGAAATCCATGACGGGCTGGAGGAGTGGCGCGGTGAAGCGGGCTTGGACAGCAGGCTTGTCCAGGGTGACATGCGTGGTCACGTCCAGCCCTACCGAGCGATGGATGGGGGGACGAGCGCGATAGACCATGGCGGTGGCATGAGGATCGAGCCGGGCATTCCATTCGGCTTTGGTGGTGCTGCGCGCCAGGTTGTCGGTAAAGACGCCGCACATCATGACCAGTTGGCGCAGGAGGCTGGGAATTTCCGGGTCAACGGCAAAGAGGAGCGCGATGTTGGTGAGCGGGCCGATGGTCAAGAGCGTGACTTCATGGGGATGGCGACGGATGGTGCGGCGCAGGAACTCGACGGCTTCGCCGCTGGGGTAGCTGGTGTGATGGGACCAGCGGTCGAGCTTGGCGGCTTGCTGGGCGACCGGCTGTTTCTGGGGCACAAGCAGGGGATCGCCTGCGCCAGGATAGATAGGAATGTCGCGTTCTGCGACTTTGCAGATGGCGGACGCGATCTGGGCGCGGCGCACCGGCTCACCGCTGACGGTGGTGATGCCGAGCAGGTCGCACTCCGGCTGGGCGAGTAGATAGGCCAAACAGACGGCGTCGTCAATGTCCGAGCCGATGTCGGTATCGAGCAGGACTTTGGTCATGGCAGCGCTCCTGGGTGTGGTCCGCTCACCCGGCGGCTAGGCCGTTGCGGGCAGCGGTGGATAGGCGAGACAGCCGGGAATCGCAAGCTCGATGCGATAGAGCGAGGACGACGCAGCGATATAGAGCGTGCGCAACTCCGGTCCGCCAAAAGTACAGTTGCCGGGAATTTCGCCGGTGGGGATGAAGCCGAGTTTTTCTCCCTCCGGCGAGAAAATATGGACGCCTGCCAGATCGCCTTCACCCGCAGTCAAGTAGATGTTGCCCTCGATGTCGAGCACCATGCCGTCGCCGCCGTAGCCCGTACCGAAGTCGGCGAGAATGCCGCGCCGGCGCCAGACGCCGTCATCACCGCAGTCATAGGCGACCAACGTGCGCGCGCCACCCGGCTCCGGGTTGTGGTCCACGATGTAGAGGGTACGGTCGTCGGGTGTGATCAGGATGCCGTTGGGGGTTTCCATGTCGGAGATGACGCGGGTGAGGGAGCCGTCCAGTTCGATGCGATAGACAGCCATGCAATCCTGTTCCAGATCGTCCTTGTAGCCGTAGCGGGGATCGGTGAAATAGATGCGCCCGGCGCTATCGAAGCAGAGGTCGTTGGGTGCGTTCAGAAGTTTGCCCTGGTAGCGATCGGCGAGGGTAGTAATGGTGCCGTCCGGTTCATAGCGGCGCACGGCGCGCGCGCCTCCGTCTTTGCCGTCGCAGCAGACGACGAGCCGCCCCTGGCGGTCGAAGTTCATGCCGTTGGCGCGCAGGCTTGGTTCATGCCACACCTCGGTGACGCCGGTGGCAGGACGGTAGACCAGGATGCGGTTGTTGGGACAATCGGAGAAATAGACATTCCCCTCGGCATCGGCAGCGGGGCCTTCGGCAAAGGCACAGCCTTGAAAGACCCGCTCCAGGCGGGCGTTGGACGGGATGGGTGATGTGCGAGTCGGCATGGTGTAGCTCCTCGGCTTGGGCAAAACAGCGCGGTTATGCGGGTGGCGCGAGATGTAGTGTACCAAAGCGCGCCGGACGATGGTAGTCGGCGGGATCGGTCAGCGTAGGCGACCAGCAACTGAACTCCGGGGCCTCCCCGCGCGTCCGTTCAATACGATAGAAGTTGGCGCGCCAGACCGGGGGCAGACCGGAGCCGGCGCCGATGGATTGCCAGGGGAGGCGCAGGTAGGCCTGCCACCGTTGCTGGTCGCGATCCATGTGGGCTTGCCACTCGATGCCTGGGCAATTCCACGCAAAGTCGGTGATCAGGCCCGTGCGATTACCGTTGGGGCTGTGGACGGTCAGATCGAGCAGTGTGCCCAGCGGGCTGACCTCGAATTCGTAGTAGAAGGTGGGCGTGTCCGCTCCCGGCGCAATGAAGACTTCGACGACCTCTTCGTCGTAGATGGCGCTGTCGCGTGCGGTGGCGATACCCCAGATATCCGTGTCGTGACAGTCGAAGTGGACGTGGAGCGCGGCGTCATCGTAGACCAAGCGCGCTGTGGTCTGTTGGCGCGCGGGGGCAGAGCCGTCTGCCAAGATAAAGGGCGGGAGGGGCGCGATCTCCTGCCAGGGCCAAGCGAGGGGGGCGGCTGATGGCGACCAAGTGGCGGGGAGACGCACGACGGTGGCGGTGGGTAATGGGTGAGACATGGGCGGTGTCCGGCTGGGGTCTGGGTCTGCTAGGCGAGTTGCTCGTCGCGCCAGACATGGCGCAGGTCCATCTCGAAATCGAGTCCGGCAATCGGCGGACGACTGTAGACCCACTGTACACCGTGAAGCAGAGTCGGGCCAAGTTGGGGTTGCAGGATGTCGGTGAAATAGGTGGTAGGCGGCTCGACGGTGTAAAGATTGACGGTGGTGACGGCATCCCAGTCGGCGTCCAGTGCGTGAAGGCGGTCGTGCATGACGGACATGACGGTGGCTGCTTTGCGGCGCATGCCGTCGGGGCTGGTATCACCGGGCGCGACGATGGCTGCGGGCGACAGTTCGGCCTGGTCGCGCAGGTCACCGGCTCCGGCAACGACGAAGGAGCGCGGCGCAGCGGACGCCGGAACGGTGTAGGTGAAGGCATAAACCGACGGCTCCGGCGGCGCGGCAACAGCGGGAGCGACGTTGGTGCGCGCGACGGGATTGTGGTCACCCACGAGGATATCCCAGTCGGCGAGAACGGCTCGGTAGCCCGCGTTGAATTCGATGAAACCCGCAAAGCTGAACGGCGCAGGGATGCGAAGCTCCATGGCGCAGAGGGCTTGGCGCGGGCGACCCGCGGCGGAGAGGAGACGGTCAATGGCGGCAAACGCGACTGTGACCGGTAGAAGCTGGGCGAATTGGGCGCGTACGAGGGCGAAGCCGGGCTGGGCGATGACGCCCGCAGAGTAGGGTGCGATGCCGGTTGCAAAACTGTAGCCGCCGCTGGGATGGTCTATGCGCTGCATGAACGAAAGTCCTTGTTGGAATTGGATGGATAGCGTAGGTGAGTTCAGGTGTATCGGAGCGCGGTGTGACAGGCGCGCACCCGCTCGGCTGCTGTTTGCATCAGGGTGTATTCCGGCGGGTAGAGTGCAGCACCCAGGTGAACACGGGAGTTGCGCACCCGCATGGGACTTTCGACGGGACGACGACCGCTGAGATGTACTTCGCGCGCGCCGGTGGCAGCGACAACTCTGCGGATGTTGCGTTCATGGATTCCGCCGCCGGGCATGACGACGATGCGGTCGCCGGCCTGGCGGACCAACTCTGCAATGGTTTCCGCGCCTTCCAGGGCCGACGCTTCGAGACCGGAAGTGAGGACACGGTCGAAGCCCAGGTTGATGAGGCATTCCAGCGCGTAGGGCGCATCGGCAACCATGTCGAAGGCGCGATGAAAGGTGACGGCTAGGGGCCTCGCGTGGGCGATGAGGGTGGCGAGCCGGGGTGTATCCACGACGCCCTCAGGAGTGAGGATGCCGAAGACGACGCCGTCGGCGCCGAGGGATTTGGCAGTGGCGATGTCCTGTTGCATGGCTGCGAATTCATGATCGTTGTAGACGAAATCACCGCCGCGTGGGCGAATCATCACATGCAGACCGATGGTGATTGCGGCCCGCGTGACTGCAATGAGTCCCGCGCTGGGTGTCACACCACCCTCGGCGAGACCGGAGCAGAGTTCGACGCGATGCGCGCCACCGGTCTGAGCCGCCAGCGCGCTTTCCGTGCCGTCAACGACGACCTCGATCAAGGTTTCGGCAAGTGACTCGGGCATGGTGGGTACGCTCCCGAAACGGTGGGGATGGGTTGGCTGAGCCGATTGGACGCCGACTTTGAGTGAACCGGCGCGGTGACCCACAGTGATACGGGTCTTACACCAGTAGTATACCGCAAAGCGGGCGACGGCGCAGCCTACTTGCCGAGCGTAGGAGCGGGCGAGGATGTCCCACCGACTTGCGTGCGGTTGGTGGGTGACATCCTCGCCGCGAGGGGTGCCCGGACTAGCGGATCACGGAACGGGGTGTGGGATTGAGGCGGGTGATGCGATGGAGACTGCGGTCCAGCATTTCCCCGGTCTTGGGCGCGATTTCGGTTTTCCAGAAATCGGATTGGTAGATTTCTTCGTAGAGGCGCGCGCGGTGCTCTTCATTGTCGAAGCGCCGGATCCAGATGTAGGTGTCGTCGTCGCTCTCACCGACAAAGCTGGCGACGACGACCGCACCGGCTTTGACGTTGAGGGGGATGATCACTTCCTCCATGAGCGCGACGAACTCGTCGCGGCGGCCCGGTTTGCAATGATATTCGCGCAGTTCGAAGAGCATGTGGGTCTCCTTGAGTGGCGTTACAACCGAATGTATCTAGCCGGATGCTAGGCGGATGGGACTTGCGCGGCGGCACGCGCAGCCGCAATGTCGGCGATGGCGCGGTCGAGCAGGGCTTTCATATAGCCGATGGTGTAGGCTGTGCCGACGCGCGGGCCGCCTGCCATGGTGGGAATGTGGTCGGGGATGACGACGCCGTCGAAGTTGATCTCGACCAGAGCGCGCATAACCTTGTACATGTCCATGTAGCCGTTGTCCACGAAGGTTTCGACAAAGTGGGGCAGGGGTGCGTCCACGTTGCGGAAGTGGACCTTGAAGATTTTGCCTTGCGCGCCGAACTCGCGGATGGAGGTGAGTACGTCTTTCCCCATGAGCGGTCCGCCCTCCAGCCAACAGCCGACACAGAAACAGATCCCGATATTCGGACTATTGGCGATCTCCAGCGCGCGTTGGTAGCCGTCAAAGCTGCTGAAGATACAACGTGGGATGCCGCCCAATTCCGGTTGGGGCGGGTCGTCGGGGTGGAAGCCGATGCGGACGCCCGCTTCCTCGGCAACAGGCGCGACCTCCTCGATGAACGAGCGGTAGTTGTCCCAGATTTCCTCCTGGGTGTAGACGCGACCGTGGGTATAGGGCAGTTCGTAGTACTTGCCGTTCCAGTGCCCTTTGTCGGCTTTGGCAAGGTCGAAGGCCCGCGCACTGGCGCCGCCGCGGGTTGTCTCACGCTCGGTGCTCCAGATGCCGTTCGCCATGTGGGCATAGGTGGTATAGGGGATGCCTGCTTTGCCCAAGTCGCGCAGATGCTGCTTGTATTGAGCCACTTTGGCGTCGCGACCGGGCAAGTTCAGCACGATGGCATCTTGGTTGTGGACGTCGCGGTTGCCGAAACCGTAAATTTTGATGCCGGCATCCTCAAAGAGCTTGCGCCGGCTGGCGTAGTACTCGTAGGACGATTTGGACGCGTCGGTCCACAGGACGGCCCAGTCTATTCCCATTTGTTTGACGAACTGTAAATCTTCCTCGCTCGGTTCGGGTGACATCTGGGCGGCGATTTTCACGCCCGGTTCGACAGTTGGTAGCATGGGGCCTCCTCTCCAGCTTGTTGAAAGTGGGACGATTGGCAACGCAACGGGGGGCTGATTGTGCCACGGTATCGCTACGGACGCACGATCACGCCGTCGGCGCGGCGGTCCTCGGACATATAGAAGGTCTTGGCTGCGAGGTCGGGGTTGAGAAGCGCGCGGGCCTTGTCTTCGTCCAGGTCAATCCCCAGACCGGGCGCGTCGTTGGGGTAGAGATAGCCGCCTGCCAGCACGGCGTGACCAGGGAAGGCATCGTACTCCTCAGGGCGGAAGTGATTCTCTTCCTGGATGCCGAAGCTGTAGCTCACCATGTCCAGGTGGACAGCCGCCATTTGGTTGACCGGGTCGTTGTCGCCGCCCTCTTGCCAGGCGGTGTGGACGCCGAACCATTCGCAGAGGGTGGCGATTTTGCGGCAGGGTGTGATGCCGCCACC
>CAKZVN010000292.1 GCA_937922105.1 uncultured Litorilinea sp. | reverse complement strand
GGGCGCTTCGGGCCGTATATCGTACACGACAAACGCTTTGTCAGCCTCAAGCCGCCGGACAGCGTGCTGAGTATAGATTTGGCGCGCGCGCTGGAGATTCTCTCCGCGGCCCCGGTGCGCGGTTCGCGAGGGAAAGCGGCGGTGCTGCGCGAGTTGGGTGAGCACCCCGCAGGCGGCCCAGTGCAAATTCTCAGCGGACTCTACGGTCCCTATGTGAAGTATGGCGCGCTCAACGCCACCATCCCCAAAGAGATTGCGCCCGATGCGGTAACCCTGGAGCAAGCCGTCGCGTGGTTGGCGGAGAAAGCTGCCGCGGGCAAGGGCAAGCGCGCAACCAAGAAGACGAGCAAAGCCGCCGAGAGCGCTGCGGTCGCAGAGCCGGCGACAAAGAAAACCGCGAGCAAAAAAAGCACCACAAAGAAAGCCGCTACTGAGAAAGCGGCGAGCACAAAGGCTGCTGCGAAAACGACAACTGCGAAAAAGACTGCGACCAAGAAAAGCACAACCAAGAAGACGCCGACCCGGAAAGCCGCATCCAAACCGCCTTCCCCCGCGTCCGACGCAGAGTGACGCCACGCCGGACAGGCTATCGCGGCAAACAACAGGACGAACTTCAGGGTGATCCGTGCAGACCCCCCGCAGGGGGTCTGCATTATTGGGGGCACAGCCGGTACATCTTCGCCATGCCGCGCAATCGAAGCGCTTTGGCGTTAGATGCGCGCCAGGGCCTGCGCCAAATCGGCAATCAGGTCGTCGGTTTCTTCGACCCCGATGCAGAAGCGCACCAGTTCGTCGCGGATACCCAGCGCCAGCCGTTCTTCCGGTGGGACTTGCGCAAAGCCCATGAGCGCCAACGGGCTGATCAGACTCTCCACCCCGCCCAAACTAGGACCGACCGTGGGGATACGCAGGGCGTCAATGAAGGCGTGGGCGCGCGCGGCGTCGCCGTCAATCTCGAAGGAGACCACGCCCCCGAAACCGCGCAGCGTGGCGACGGCGACGGCATGGTCGGGATGGCTCTCTAAGCCGGGATACCAGACCCGACGCACTTTCGGGTGATCCGCCAAGAAGCGCGCCACCGCCAAGCCATTGGCATTGTGGCGCGCCACGCGCAGCGCCAGGGTCTTCATGCCGCGCAAGATGAGATAGGCCGCGTGGGGGTCAACGATGCTGCCCAGCATGGCTTGGGCCTGGCGCAGCGGCGTGATCACGTCATAGCTGCCCACGATGGCCCCCGCCATGACGTCGTTGTGGCCCGCCAAGTACTTGGTCACGCTCTGGATCACCACGTCTACCCCCAGTTCCAACGCGCGTAGATTGATGGGCGTGGCAAAGGTGGTGTCCACCACCGTCTTGATGCCGTGCCGCCGCGCGATACCGGTGAGCCGCTCGAAATCCAGACAGCGCATGAAAGGGTTGGTGGGCGATTCGGAGAAGATCAGACGCGTGTTGGGGCGAATGGCTGCCTCCAGCGCGTCATAGTCGCCACAGGGGACGACCGTCGCCTCGATGCCGAAGCGCCGCAGAAACTTGCGACAAAACTCCAACGTGGAGAGATAGCATTCATTGGTCAGGATCAAATGATCGCCGCTATTCAGCATGAGGAGCAGGGTGGAGGTGACCGCCGCCATGCCGCTGGCGACCAAGACGGCGTCCTGCCCGCCCTCCAGCGCGGCGATCTTGGCTTCCGCCGCGCGTACGGTGGGATTGCCGTAGCGTCCGTATTCCTCGCGCTCCGGCTCGTCCCAGAACATGCGCTCCTCCAAGTATTCCACCAGCGCGCCGGTATTGCCGAAGGTGTAGACCGCGGTCTGCACAATGGGCACCGTGAGGCTGTCATGGGCGCGGAAACGGCGTTCGCCGGCGTGGATCGCTTGGGTCGAAGTGGAGGTGGACGGTTGGGTAGGGGCTGGGCTGGGGGATTCGCCGTTGCTGCGCTCGCTCGTCCTGGGGTCGGTCATGCTCTCTCCTCATCTCACCGGCTGGGCAGCCGGGTGGTGTGCATTTGCGGCTCTCCGCGGCAAGCATAGCACTGCCCCGGCGCGGCGCAAAATCGTGACCCCGTATTCGCCTAGCGTCCGCGTAGCTCGCAGCGTCCAGGCGGGGACTCGCTGGGCGGGCGCGTGAGGTCAACGAAAATAATGTTCCCAAACACCCCGGATCTATTGTCCCCGCTCGCTTGTATGGTATAATCCTCTGCCAAGTTTGCCCTCGGGTGAATGAGAATAGACGCAAACATGCCGAGTCCGCGCAAGTGCAGCGCGCCGGATGTCCCGTCGTCCACTGACGTGTGCTCCATCCGGCGTTGCGGAGGGTGTCGCCCACGACAGCAACGTGCCGTTTCCCCGGTCCACGTAGATGGGGAATGTGAGGTTCCCGGCAAGCCAAGCGGTTGTCGGGAGGAGTCTTGAACCTGACGGGCTGTTTGCTATCCACAGGAAGGATCGATCCATGTCTGTCTCAATCCAGGCCGCGGTATTGCCCTCGCAAGCGGCGAACACCGTCGAAGTCGCCGCGCTGCCCAACGATCGCTTGCTGGCGATGTTCCGAACCATGGTCTTGATCCGGCGCATTGAGGAGTCGCTGCTGGAGTTAGCCGAGTCGGGCAAGATCGGCGGCGCTATGCACACTGCCATCGGTCATGAAGGCAACGCCGTGGGCACCGCCGCAGCGCTGCGCCCGGACGACTACCTGACCTACACCTATCGTGGCCATCATCATTCGTTGGCGCGCGGCATGGACCCGCGCCGTGCGGTCGCCGAGGTGCTGGGCAAGGCAGCGGGCTTTGCCAAAGGTAAGGGCGGGTCCATGCACTTCGTCGAGCCGTCC
>CAKZVN010000291.1 GCA_937922105.1 uncultured Litorilinea sp. | reverse complement strand
CTCTCTCGACGACCGCCCGCCCACCAGACCCGCCCCCCTCCACCGCCTCCCGCGCCACGGTGTTACGCGAAGACGGCAACTACCATGCCTTCTGCGGGTTGGCTTGCGTGGGCTGGCTCTATCAAAAGATCAAGGACAGCTTCTTCTTGGTCTTGGGCACGCATACCTGCGCCCACTTCCTGCAAAACACGCTGGGGGTGATGGTCTTCGCCCGTCCGCGCTTTGCTGTGGCGCTCATCGAGGAGAGCGACCTTTCACAGCCGCAGCCTGCGCTCCACGACTTGCTTGACGAGATTTTAGCCGACCACCACCCGTCGGTGATCTTCCTGCTCTCCTCCTGCACGCCCGAAGTCATGAAGATCGAGATGGAGGGGTTGGCGGCGCGCCTGACGCGCCCCGACCTGCCCGTGCTCTTTGTGCGCGCCGACGGGCTGGACTATACCTTCAGCCAGGCCGAGGATTCGGTCTTGCAGGCGCTTTTGCCCTATTGCCCCGGCGCGCCCGCCGAGGACCGTCGCGTCGTCTTTCTCGGCTCGGTCAACGACGTCATCGCCGACGACTTCCGCCGCGAAGCTGCCGCGCTGGGAATTCCTGTGGCGGGCTTCTTGCCCGGCAACACCTTCCGCGACTTGCCGCCTATCGGACCAGGGACCGTGCTGGCGCCCTTGCAGCCCTACTTGGCAAAGGTCGCGCAGCAGATCCAGCGCGAGCGCGGCGCCACCCTGCTCAGTTCACTTTTCCCCTTTGGCCCGGACGGCACGCGCGCTTTTTGGGAAGATTTGGCCGCGCTCTTTGGGCGCAAGGTGGACCTTGCCGCACGCGAAGCGGAGGCGTGGGCGCGGCTCGCCGACCATGTGGCGCTCCTGCGCGGCAAACGCGTCTTCTTCACCGCCGACAACCTCATGGAGTTGCCATTGGCCCGCTTTTTGCGCGCGGCGGGCTGCGAAATTGTGGAATGCAGCAGCGCCTACATCAACCGCCGCTTCCATGCGCGCGAGTTGGCGGCGTTGGAGGGCGTGCGCGTGGTGGAACAGCCCAACTTCCAGCGCCAACTGCGCGACCTGCGCGCGGCGCCGCCCGATCTGGTGATCAGCGCGCTGGGCACCACCAATCCCTTGATCGGCGCAGGGCTGGTTGCCAAGTGGAGCACCGAATTCGCGTTCATGCAGATTCACGGCTGGACCGGCGCGCCCACCTTGGCGAGCATGTTCACCAAGAGCCTGCGCCGCCACGCCAAGCTGGATGCGCTGGATGACCCTGTCTGGCGGCTGGGGCTAATGCCCGCCGCCGAACAGCGCCGGGAGGTCGCGGGATGAAACTCGCCTATTGGACCTACGAGGGTACTGCCCATTTCGGCGTGGCGCGCATCGCCAACAGCCTGCGCGGGGCGCACGCCGTCTTTCATGCGCCCCAAGGCGACGGCTATGTCACCCCGATTTTCGCCATGTTGGAACGCGCGCCTGCCCTGCCCCAAATGACCACCAGCGTGGTGCAAGGTCGCGACCTGGCGGTGGGCAGCATCCGCCTCCCTGAGACGCTGCGTCAGGTCGAAAACGAGGTGCGCCCGGAGTTGATCATCGTCAGCGCCTCGTGCAGCACCACGTTGCTCCAAGAGGACCTGGAGATGACCGCGCGCAGCGCCGGGCTACAAACGCCTGTGGTGGTCTTCGACGGCAACCCCTTCCGACTGCAAGAGCACGTCGCAGCCGAGCGGCTGTTGACTGTGCTGGTGCGTCGCTTTGCGCGGCCCCAGCCCTTGACCCCTGCGCCCAGCGTCAACCTCATCGGCCCAGCCTCCCTGGGCTTCCATGTGCGCCCGGACCTGATTGCGCTGCGCCGCATGATGCAGGCGTTGGGCGTCGCCGTCAACGTGGTCGCGCCGCTGGGCGCGAGCGTCGAGGACTTGCGCCGCCTACCCGCGGCCTGGGTCAACGTCGCCCCCTATCGCGAGTTGGGGCAGGAAGCCGCCGCCTATCTCGGCGCGGCGTTCGGCACGCCCGCGCTCACCACCACGCCGGTGGGCGTCCAGGCGACCTTGCGCTGGCTGGACGAGTTGCTGGCGCTGCTCAACCAGGTGGGCGCGGGGCTGGGCGCTGCGCCCTTGACGCGACCACCCTTGACTGCCTTTTCACTGGACGGCCAAAGCGCGCCCAGCGGCGTGCCCTGGTTTGCGCGCACCGCAGACCTGGATAGCTTTAGCAGCAAACGCGTCTTTCTCTTCGGTGATGCCACGCGCACCGTCGCGGTCGCCAAATTCCTGCACGACGAGTTGGACATGCAGATCGCGGGCGCCGGGACCTATCTGCCCGCCCAGGCCGAGTGGATGGCGGCACAACTGGCGGGCTATCTCCACGACGACCTGTTGGTGACAACGCGCTTCCAAGAGGTGACCGCGCGCATCGAAGCACTGATGCCCGACCTGGTCTGCGGCACGCAGATGGAGCGCCACAGCTGTCGCAAGCTGGATGTGCCGGTGATGGTGATTGCGCCGCCCACCCACATCGAGAATCACTTGTTGGGCTATACCCCCATCTTGGGCTTTGCCGGCGCCGACTATCTCGCCGACACGGTCATGACCTCCACCAAGCTGGGGCTGGAAAAGCATCTCATTGACCTCTTTGGCGACGCCGGGTTGGACTACTCCGACAGCGCGCCGGCGCGAACAGCGCAAGGTGACGCCCTTGCGCCCGCGGTTGCCCAGGGCGTCGTGGAAGCGGTCGCCGAGGAGAGCGCAGCGCGCCCTGCGTTGTCGCCCGTCCCGACCCCGCCTGCCGCCCCGCGCCCGGCATTGACAGCGGAAAACATCCCGTGGACGCCCGGCGCGGAAAAACTTCTGCAAAAAATTCCCTTCTTCGTGCGCGGGCGTGTCCGCAAACGGACGGCGCAATTTGCGCTGGACCACGGTCACGACACCGTCAGCGAAGAAGTACTCCACGCCGCGCGCGAAGCGTTCGGCGGTTGATGCGAGGAATCCATAGGATTCGGGGACTGCCGGGAACCACACAAGGAGGACAAACAGATGGGGTTGACCATCGCCATCTATGGCAAGGGCGGGATCGGCAAGAGCACCACCAGCGCCAACTTGGCTGCCGCCTTTGCGCGCGAGGGCGCCAAGGTGCTGCTCATCGGCTGTGATCCCAAACACGACAGTACCTTTCCCTTGACGGGAATGCTGCAAAACACCGTGATTGACGTGTTGGACAGCGTGGACTTCCACCACGAAGAGGTGGAGCCGGCGGATGTCATCCGCACCGGCTATGCCGGCGTGGATACGCTGGAGTCGGGGGGACCGCCGCCGGGCAGCGGCTGCGGCGGCTATGTGGTGGGCGAGACGGTCAAGCTCTTGCAGCAGTTCGGTCTCTATGCACGCTACGATGTCGTCCTCTTTGATGTGCTGGGCGACGTGGTGTGCGGCGGCTTCAGCGCCCCGCTCAACCACGCCGACCTGGCGCTCATCATCGCCTGCAACGACTTCGACAGCATCTTCGCTGCCAACCGCCTGTGCATGGCGATCGCGCAAAAGAGCGCGCGCTACAAGGTGAAGCTCGCCGGGATCATCGCCAACCGCGTGGACGAGGAATTCGGCGGCGCCGTACTCCTGGAACAGTTTGCCGCCACGGTGGGGACGCGGGTGCTGGCGCGCATCCCCTATCATGACCTGATCCGGCGCAGCCGCTTGGCGGGCAAGACGCTGTGGGAAATGGACCACCCGCAGCAGGCACTCTGCACCGCGCCCTTCGAGGCGCTGGCGCGCGAATTGCTCAACGGCGCGACCAGCGCTGTGCCGCAGCCCTACGACGATCGCGCCATCTTCGAGGCGATTGGAGGCTGGCGATGACTGCGGCGCGCATGGACTCCGCGCCCACCCGCGCGGGGGACAAGGCCCAACTTCAGGGCTATTTCGACGGCGTCGGCTTCGAGCGCTGGGCTGCCATCTATGGCGACCAGAAGCTGTCCGCCATCCGCCGCTCCATTCGCACCGGTCACAACCGCATGTTGGCGACGGCAAGCGACTGGCTGCTGGAGGGCGGCGCGCCGAGCACGCTGCTGGATGCCGGGTGCGGCACAGGACTGTTCAGCTTGGCGCTGGCGCAGCAAGGTTGCCACGTGACCGGGGTTGACATTGCCCCGCGCATGGTCGCCGCGGCCCAAGCCGGCGCCGCGCAGCTGGGCGTCTCCACCTGGACGCACTTCCAAGTGGGCGATATGGAGCAGATCACGGGACGCTTCGACGCCGTGGTCTGCTTCGATGTTTTGGTGCATTACCCGCGCGAATCGTTCCGCCGGCTTTTGCATCACCTGAGTGGGTTGAGCGAGGGGCCGTTGCTCTTTACCTTTGCGCCCTACAATCATCTTTTTGCCTTGTTACATTGGGTGGGCGGGCACTTTCCCCAGAGCCAGCGCCGCACCGAAATCCAGATGATCCGCCGCCGCCATGTGGAGCAGGTGTTGGCGGAATGCGGACGGCGCGTCCGGCGCAGCACCGTGATCAGCCACGGCTTTTACCACGTCACCCTGGTGGAGGCTGTGCCGGTTCCGGCGCACAGCGGGCAGTCCGACGATGAACCGCTCCTGGGTCACCAGTTCAAGGGGAACTAAGCCATGCGATTTCTGATTCTAACCATGGACGGGGTCAACGACACGGCCCTGCGTGAAGCGGCGCGCCGCGTCCACCGCGAGCATGGCATCGAGATCCAGCTCAGCTTCTACCACTCGGCGACCATGCGCGGGGAAGGGATTTGGGAGCGGCTGGCTGCCGATGCGGCCCAGGCCGACTTTATCTTCGGCGGGATGCTCTTCAAGGAAGACTTGGTGCGCCCGCTGGAGAGCATCCTCAAAGACCTCGACACGCCCACCTGCATCATCACCAGCAACCCGTCGCTGATCCGCTGCACACGGCTGGGCAAGTTCGTGCTGGCGCGCCAGACTACCAGCGAAGAGCCGAGCCTTTTCAAGAAATTGCTCAGCAAGTTCCAGCCCAAAAAGGGCAGCAGCGAAGCCAAACGCCAGTTGGCCCTCCTGCGCAACATGGGCAAGATTCTGCGCTTGATTCCCGGCAAGGCGCGCGACCTGCACACCTTCATCGTGGTGCACGATTTCTGGCTGCAAAGCTCGCCGGAAAATCTCTATCGCATGTTGTGCCTGCTCATCGAGCGCTACGTGCCGGGCTATGCCGGGACCCTACCCGTCGCCGATCCCATCCAATATCCGCCGGAAGGGATCTACCACCCCGATGCACCGCAGCATTTCAGCACCCTGGCGGACTATCATGCGTGGCGGCGCAAGACGCGCTTGCCCGACGGCTCGCGCGGCAGCGTGGGGCTGTTGGCGCTGCGCACTGCGCTGCTGTGCGGCAACACCGGGCCGGTCGACGCGCTCATCCGCGCCATCGAGGCGCGCGGCATCGAGGTGCGTACCGCGTACAGCGCCGGCTTGGACGCCCGCCCCGCGATTGATGCCTTCTTCCGGGGCGGTCACGAGGGCGTCAAAAAGATAGACCTGCTGATCAACAGCGCGGGCTTTTCGCTGGTGGGCGGTCCTGCCGAGAGCCGCCCCGACGAGTCGCGCGCCGCGCTGGAAACGCTGGACGTGGGCTATTTGGGCATGGTTCCGCTGAGCTTCCAACGCATTGAGGATTGGCAAGCCAGCGACTCCGGTCTATCGCCCATCCAGGTCGCCATGAACGTCGCCATCCCTGAACTGGACGGGGCCTCCGACCCGGTTGTGCATTGCGGGCCGGCAGGCGACGGCGAATGCTTCGCGGTGCTGCCTGCCCAGATCGAGCGCGTGGCAGCGCGCGTGGCGCGCCGGGTGCAGTTGCATCGCCGGCTCAACCGCGAGAAGAAGATCGCCATCGTGCTCTTCAACTTCCCGCCCAACTTGGGCAACATCGGCACCGCGGCCTATCTCGATGTCTTTGCCAGCCTCTATCGTCTGCTGTGCGAGATGAAAGCCAACGGTTACCGCGTGGAACTCCCCCCCGACGTGGACAGCCTGCGCCAAGAGATCGTGGAAGGCAATTCGTTCATGTTCGGCACCGACGGCAACCTGGCAGCGCGGTTCAAGGTGGAAGACTATCGCCGCCTCTTCCCCGCCTACCGCGAGATCGAGCGCTTCTGGGGCTATGCGCCGGGCGAATTGCTCAACGACGGCAAGAGTTTCTACATCCTGGGCAAGCAATTCGGCAACGTCTTTGTGGGCATCCAGCCCTCCTTCGGTTATGAACGCGACCCCATGCGCTTGCTCATGACCAAAGACGCCTCGCCCCATCACGGCTTCGCTGCCTTCTACACCTGGCTGGAACATGTCTACGGCGCGGATGCGGTGGTGCACTTCGGGACCCACGGCGCGCTGGAATTCATGCCCGGCAAGCAGACGGGTCTCACTGCCGAGTGTTGGCCCAGCCGGCTGATCGGCAGCCTGCCCAACTTCTACTTCTACAGCGTCAACAACCCCAGTGAAGCCAGCATCGCCAAACGCCGCGGCATGGCAACCACCATCAGCTACCTGGTGCCGCCGCTGCAACAGGCTGGGCTATACAAAGGGCTGCGTCTGCTCAAGGACAACATTGATCTCTACCATCGCCGCCCCAGCAAGGAACTGCTGGAAGACATCCGCCGCCAAGCCGACCGGCTGGAGATCACCGTCAGCGTGCGCCAAGCCCTGGTGGAGGGACAAACACACGACGAGGCCTACATCGCCGCGCTGGCGCATGAGTTGATCCAAGTGGAGCATCGCATGATCCCACTGGGGCTACACGTCTTGGGCAAGCCGCCCACCAGCGCGGAGTTGGTGGACACGCTGGCGCTGGTGGCAGCCTTTACGCGGCCCAAACACCCGCACCAATCTACCGAGACCTTGCCGCCCCTGCCCCAACTGGTGGCGCGCGGTCTGGGCTGGGATTACGAGGCGCTGCGCCGAGGTGTGCGCCACGATGCCGCGGCCCAAGAACATTGGCGCGAGATTGACGCCATCACCCACGAGACGATTCGCCGCTTTGTCGCCGAGCGCAAGGCCGGGCAGGGCGGTGAACGCGCGGCTGAAGCCTATCTGCGCCAGCAGATTAAACTCCCCAACGGGTTACTCGCCGATCTCTGGCGGCGGCTGGGCGACCTGCACGACAAACTCCTGATGGAGCGCGAGATCGCCGGGTTGATCCACGCGCTCAACGGCGGCTATGTCGCGCCCTCGCCAGGCAACGATGTCATGCGGAATGCCGGCGTTGTCCCCACCGGGCGCAACATCCACGCCCTGGACCCGCTGCGCGTGCCGACCCAGGCTGCTATGAGCGCCGGCACCGCGCTCATGCAGGAGTTGCTGGAGCGCGTGACGCGCGAGCAAGGCGCGCTGCCCGAAACGGTCGCCGTCATCCTGTGGGGAACCGACAACCTCAAGAGTGACTGCGAGGGCGTGGCGCAGGTCTTGGCCCTGCTGGGCGCGCGCCCGGTGGAGGATGAACTGGGACAGATCAGCGATGTCGCGCTGATTGACTTGGCCGAGTTGGGCCGCCCGCGCATTGACGTGGTGGTCACCGTCAGCGGCATCTTCCGCGACATCCTGCAACACCAGATGGAACTCCTGGCAAAGGCGGCGCGGCTGGCGGCATTGGCCCCGGAGCCGCCGGAGCAAAACTTTATTCGCAAGCACTCGTTGGCCCATGCCAAAGCCAAAGGGATCTCGCTGGAGGCCGCGTCCGTGCGCGTCTTCACCAACGCGCCCGGCGCCTATGGCGCGCACGTCAACCACCTGGTGGAAAGCAGCACCTGGGACGACGAAAGCCAGTTGAGCGAGGCCTTCCTCAGCCGCAAAGGCTACTCCATGGACGCGTCCGGCGAATGGCACGACAACCGTGCCCTGCTGGAAGCCACGCTGGCAACCGTAGACGCCACCTTCCAAAACATTGACAGCTTCGAGATCAGCATCACCGATGTGGACCATTACTACGAATATCTGGGCGGCGCGACCAAGAGCGTGGAGCTGCTGCGCGGCAAACGACCGCCCGTGATGGTCGCCGATGCCATCTCGCTCAACGGGCGGCTCTCCAGTCTGGAGCAGATGGTGCGCCTGGAGTCGCGCACCAAGTTGCTCAACCCCAAGTGGTATGAGGCGATGCTGGAACACGGCTACGAGGGCGTGCGCGAGATCGAGACGCGCGTCAGCAACACCTACGGCTGGAGCGCCACCGTGGACGGCGTGGACGGCTGGGTCTATCAGAACATTGCCGAGACCTTTGTCCTCGACCCGGAGATGCGTAACCGCTTGGCGAGCGCCAACCCCCACGCCACCGCAGCCATTGCGCGCCGCCTCTTGGAGGCCGACGACCGCGGCTTCTGGGAGGCCGACGAAGAGACCCTGGCACAACTGCGTGAAATTTACGGTGATTTGGAGGACCGGCTGGAGGGCATTGCCTCCTAGACGCTCCCAGCCGGCCCAGTCGGACGGTGTGGTTCGCCCTGCGCCGGTGTCGTCCCCGAACACCGGTCAAGCTAGAAAGAAACTTCCGTGTCCATCCTCAACAATATCCGTTTGGGACTGGTGCATGTGGCGGTGGCGATCACCTTTGTCGCCATCAACGGCGTTCTCAACCGCATCATGATCCACGATCTGGGGATCCTCTCCACGATTGTCGCCGGGCTGGTGGTGCTGCCCTATCTCTTTTCACCGGCCCAGGTTTGGGTGGGCCAATACTCGGACACCCACCCCATCCTGGGCTACCGGCGCACACCCTACATCGGGCTGGGCATTCTGCTCTGTCTGGGCGGGACCATGCTCACCCCCCATGCCGCCCTCTTGATGGCGGAGAACTTCACGGCAGGGTTGCTGGAAGCCATCGTTGCTTTCGGGCTGTGGGGTGTGGGCTATAACCTGGCGGTCGTTTCGTATCTCTCGCTCGCCAGCGACATGTCCAAAGAAGAACAGCGTTCGCGCACCATTGCGGTCATGTGGTTCATGATGATCGTGAGCATCATCATCACCGCCATTGTCCTGGGCCGGGCGCTGGAGCCGTACAGCGAGGCGCAACTCATCGTGGTCTTTGAGACGGCCTGTTTGGTGGCGCTGGGCTTGGCTGCGCTGGGGTTGATCGGGTTGGAGCCGCGCCGCCGCGACCTGACCAACCAATCGCGTGAAAGCCGCCGCGCGGCGGTGCGCGCCGTGTTGGATAACCCCCAGGCGCGCCGCTTTTTCGTCTATCTGGTCCTGCTTCTGGTCGCCATCCTCGGTCAAGACATCTTGCTGGAACCCTTCGGCGCGTATGCCTTCGGCATGAGCGTGCAAGAAACCACCCAACTGACTGCGCTCTGGGGCGGCGCCACGCTGATTGCACTGCTCTTTTACGGCTTCGTCCTGAGCCGTTGGATGACCAAAAAGCAGGGCGCAGCCATCGGCGGCTCGCTGGCTGCCGGGGGGCTGTTGCTGATTGCGTTAAGCGGCATGTTTGGCCTCGAAGCGATCTTCAAGCCGGGCGTCGCGCTCTTGGGCTTCGGCACCGGCATCGCAACCTCCACCAACCTGGCGCTGATGCTGGACATGACCACCGCGGAACAAGCCGGACTGTTCATCGGTGCCTGGGGCGTGGCGGATGCGCTCTCGCGCGGGCTGGGCATGATGCTAGGCGGCGCAGTGCGCGATGTGGTCACTTGGCTGTCGGGCAATGTGGGCGCGGGCTATGTGACCGTCTTTCTAATCGAAGCCGCCTTTCTGCTCACCTCGTTGTGGCTCCTGCGCCACATTGACGTAGCCCGCTTCCGCAGCCGCCGCCCGACCCTCGTCGAACTAGCCGCCCTGAGTGGAGACGCCTAAGATGTCCCATCTACCCTTACCCGCGCTGGTGGGGCTGGAGACAGCCCAACATGCCCTGCTCTTGTTGGCGGTGGAGCCGCGCCTGGGCGGCGTGATCTTTGCCGCGCGCGCCGGCGCGGGCAAGTCCAGCCTGGCACGCGGGATGCGCGCGCTGCTGGACGCCGAGCGCGCTCCCTTTGTGGAAATTCCCACCAGCATTGATGTGGACAATCTGCTCTGCTCGCTGGACTTGCCCGCGACCCTGCACACGGGCAAGATGGTTCTCAACCCCGGCGCGCTGGCGCGTGCCCACGGCGGCGTGGCGCACATTGACGGCATCAACCTGCTGCCCGACGCGGTGGTCAACCTGCTGCTGGCGGTGCTGGACGAAGGCGAAATTCGCATTGAGCGCGAGGGGCTGAGCCGGCGCCTCCCGGCGCGCTTTCGCCTGGTAGCTTCCTATGACCCGGCAGAGGGTGCGCCGCGCAACCATCTGCTCGACCGCCTCGGCCTCATGGTCAAGTTGCCCGACCGAGTAGACCCGGACCAGCGCGCGGAAGTCGTGCGCCGAAACTTGTCCGGCGACCCCGACCTGTGGTCGGGCGAAGAGGAGATGCTGCGCGGCTGGGTGATGGCGGCCCAAGAGCAATTGCCCCGCGTCACCATCCGCGACGCCCAGGTGGAGCAACTTTGCGCCACTGCGGTGCTCTATGGCGTCCAGGGACATCGCGCCGATCTCTTCGCCGTGCGCGCGGCCTGCGCCGCGGCTGCGCTGGGGCTGCGCGATGAAGTGGTGGACGACGACCTGAGCATGGCCCTGCGCCTGGTCATCTTGCCGCGTGCCACGCGCATTCCCCAGCCCGCGCAGGCCGACCCGCCCCCCCCCGAAGAAGAGACGCCCCCGCCGCCCGACCAAAGCGACGACGAACAACGGGCGCCCGACTCCGACCAAGACCCGGCCCTCACCCCGCCGTTGAGCCAAATTTTGGCGGCGCTGGCAACCGAGTTGCCCGAATCGTTGGAGGAGTTGAGCTTCCAACACCAACGCCGCGGGCGCGCCGGTTCGCGCGGTTCGCTCAACGGCAAGCGCGGGCGCCATCTACGCAGCCTGCCCGGCGACCCCACGCGCGGGCGCATTGACGCCTCGGCGACGCTGCGCGCGGCCGCGCCCTGGCAACCCCTGCGCGCAGCTCGGTCCATGGGCTATCTCCCCAAAGCCGGCTCCTTCTACTTCGACGTGGAAGACCTGCGCATCAAACAGTTTCGCAGCAAGGCGGGCGCGCTCTTCTGTTTCGTGGTGGATGCCAGCGGCAGCATGACCCTGCACCGCATGCGCCAGGCCAAAGGCGCAGTGCACGCGCTGCTGCAAAAGGCCTATGTCCACCGCGACCGGGTGGCGCTCATTGCGTTTCGCGGGGAACGCGCCGAGCTGCTCATGCCGCCCACCCAGAGCGTAGAGTTGGCGCGACGCGCGCTGGACTTACTGCCCACCGGCGGCGGCACACCGTTGGCGTCCGCGCTCCTGCTCGCCGACGACGTGGCGCGCCAAGCACGCCGGCGGGGCATTCAGCAAACGGTCTTGGTGCTGTTGACCGACGGGCGCGCCAACGTGCCGGCGCGCAGCGGCGTCGCCGTGCGCGATGAGTTGGCGCAGATCGGGCGTTATCTGGCGGCGTCGCCCATGCGCATCATGGTGGTGGATACCCAGCGCCGCTATTTGAGCCGCGGCGAGGCCATCCAATTGGCGGAGATACTGGGCGGGGAATACGCCTATCTGCCCGGCGCCGACGGCGCGCGCATCGCCGAGCTGGCGGGTAGTGTGGCGGATCCGGCGCCGCGTTAGCGCCCGCAGGTCACTACTCTTGATCAGGAACCTGTGCGCCAGGAGGGAAACGCCATGCAACAGACAGCCTCCCAGCCCACCACATCCCACGGCCCAGCCGCCGCCCCGGCGCGCATCGGCCCCAACGCGCTCATCCAGAGTGTGGCAGCCTTGCGCGCGCGCTATGGCGCGGAGCAAACCGCGGCGATCTTGCGCCGGGGCGGGCACGCGCGTCTGCTCGACGAACTGCCCACCCACATGGTCCCGGAACAAGAGTTCACCGACTTGGCAACCGCGCTGGTGGCGCAGCTGGGCGTAGACGAAAGCTACGCCATCCTCTATCAGGCAGGCCGCTTGACCGGTGACTATCTGCTGGCTCATCGCATCCCGCTGTTCTTCCAGCGCCTGTTGCGGCTGTTGCCGCCGCGCCCGGCGCTAGCCCTCTTCTGTTACGCCATCGGCAAACATGCGTGGACCTTTGCGGGCAGCGGCAGCTTTCGCTATTACGGCGGTCGCGTGCCCTGTTTGGAAGTCGAGAGCAGCATCCGTCCGGTAGCTGCGGTGCAAGGCTTTTACGGCGGCGCATTTGCGCGGCTGATCCAGGCCATCCTTGACCCCCAGGCCCAAATTGTCGCCCGGCCCTTGAGCGCGACGCAGCCCGCCTGCTGCCGCTATGACGTTCATTTTCACCGGTAATCCACGCCGGTGTGCTTGCCGCAGACGGGCGCGTCTGCGGTCCCTTTGCCCCAGGCAACCCCGACCGTCACTGCGGACTCGACAGACAGCACGACGGTCAGACCGTGTTGAAGGAGACAACCCATGCGGATTTTACTGGTGCAACCCAATTATCATGCCGGGGGCGCCGAGATTGCCGGCAATTGGCCGCCCAGTTGGGTCGCCTATATCGGCGGCACCCTCAAGCGCGCCGGCTATCCCAACCTCCAGTTTGTGGATGCCATGACCAACGACATCCCGGACGATACCTTGCGGCTGATGATCCGCAAGGCGCAGCCCGACGTGGTGCTGGCGACCGCCATCACCCCCATGATCTACAAGGCGCAAAACACCCTCAAGATTGCGCGCGAGGAGGCGCCCAAAGCCAAGCTCATCCTGGGCGGTATCCACCCCACCTTTATGTACACCCAGGTCCTGAGCGAAGCCCCCTGGATTGATTACATCGTGCGCGGGGAAGGCGAAGAGATCATCGTCAACCTGATCAACGCAATTGACAACGGCACCGACTTGGAGGAGCGCAGGGAGATTCGCGGTCTCGCCTACATCGAGGATGAGCGCATCATCGCCACGCCGGCCCATCCCCCCATTCGTAACCTGGACGCGCTCACGCCCGACTGGAGTCTGTTGGAGTGGAACAAGTACATCTACATTCCCATGAATGTGCGCGTCGCGGTGCCGAACTTTGCGCGCGGCTGCCCATTCACCTGTCGCTTCTGCTCGCAATGGAGCTTCTGGCGCGATTACCGCTCGCGCGACCCCAAGAAGTTCGTGGATGAAGTCGAGACCCTGGTCAAGGAGCACAAAGTCGGCTTTATGATCTTAGCCGACGAGGAACCGACCATCAACCGGCGCAAGTTCGTGGCGCTCGCCGAAGAGTTGGAGCGGCGCAACCTGGGCATCTATTGGGGCATCAACACGCGCGTCACCGACATTCTGCGCGATGCCGACCTCTTGCCGCTCTATCGCCGCGCCGGGCTGGTGCACGTCTCATTGGGCACCGAAGCCGCCAGCCAGATGAATCTCAACCTCTTCCGCAAAGAGACCACCATCGAGGAGAACAAGCGGGCCATTCAACTGCTCAAGGCCCACGGCATGGTCGCCGAAGCGCAGTTCATCATGGGCATGGAGAACGAAACGCCGGAAACCATCGAGGAGACCTATCGCATGGCGCTGGACTGGGACCCGGACATGGCGAACTGGAACATGTACACGCCATGGCCCTTTGCCGAACTCTTCGAGGAACTGGGCGACCGTGTCGAGGTGCGCGACTACTCCAAGTACAACTTCGTCACGCCCATCATGAAGCCGGAAGCTATGGACCGCGAGGATGTGCTCAAGGGAGTGCTGCGCTGCTACGGGCGCTTCTACATGCGCAAGACCTTCCTGGGCTACCCGTGGATTCGCGACAGCTTCAAGCGCAAGTACATGATGGGCTGTCTGCGCGCCTTTGCCAAGACCACCCTCACCAAACGCTTCTATGACCTCGGGCGCATCCAGCGTCGCGGCTTCCAGACCGAGATCAACTTCGGCTTCGACGAGTCCAAGGTCTACTCGCGCGAGGAGTTGGCGCGCATGAAGGAGACGCAGCCGGAGATGGCGGCGGCGCGCGACTTCACCGGCAGACGCCGCGGGGAAGCGGGCAGCCGCGCCGCCAACGCGAGCTTAGCCGGAGTGAGCGCTTGCGCCGCCCCGCGCGACCTGCACGCCGATCTGCCGGAGCCGGCAGAGACGGCAGGGGAGGGTGGAAGCGCAGGCAACGGCTGAACGGTATGCCACTCGATTCTGCCGGCAAAGCCGGTACGCCGGCGTCATGCTGAGGCGCAGCCGAAGCATCCCGCTCTGGTCCGAGCCGGGATTCTTCCTTTCGCTGCGCTCAGGGCAGGCAGCCTAGCGGCGCAGAATGACAGTCTGCAGAGATGACCTGGAAGACTTGCGCCGGGGGCCGAGTGACGGTCCCCGGCGTTTTGCGCGGGCGACGCGCGTCAATCTTGCACAGCGGTACGCGGTAAGGGGGGACGCGTACTCGGCGCAGGCGGCTCGCCCTGCATGGTGACCGCCAAGCTGTTATAGGCAATGGTCAACCCCAGGGCAAAGAGCGCCGCGCCCACACCCAAGAGCGCGTTAATCGGCGGCGGCGCAATCAACGCCAGACGAATCAGCACCGTGGCGATGGCAAAGCCGGAGTTGCGAAACACCACGGCATAGGTGGAGGCATAGCGCAACGAGAGCAGGACCAACAAGACATCGGCGAAGATCAGGACTGTATAACAGGCCTCGAAGAAAGCCGTCTCGCGACCGAAGCGGATAAATTGCTCCAGCGCGTGGGCGCCGATGAGCGCAAACGCAACCAGCAACCCCAGCGCAATGAGTTTCTTGGCGGCGATAAAACTGGCGCGGGCCTGGGCGTCACCGGTGATGGGCTGATGGCGCTGCACGCGGTAATAAAACCCAATCGCGACAAAAATCAAGAGGGCCCCTGCCGCGTCGGTGAGCATGGGAAACAGCGCCGGTTCGACCTGATTCCAGGTGATCGGTTCGTCGAAGGTCTTGAAACCCTTGAAGGTCTCGCGCAGGAGAATGAGCGAGAGAATCTCGAATTGTTTGCCCACGGAATTAGCAACACTGTGGGCCAACCCGAAGATCAAGCCCGCCAACTCGGTGATGAGCAAGAGTTTGAGGGTGAAATCTACGGCGTAAAAGTGATTGGTGGGGAGATTCTGGGCCAAACTGGGCGGTAAGACCCGCCACCGATTGGCCTCAATCACCAGAATGCCGCCCAGGAAGCTGAGGACCAACAGGTCGGCAATCAGGCGTTGCCCACGCGGACTCTCCCAACGCTCCTCCAACCAATCGAAGAGGCGCGTGGAATAGGGCCAAAGCCGATTCATGGCATACCTCCGGGCGCAACGGCGTTCCTGCGGGAGTTGGGGCCGTGCGCGGTGGGAAAACCTCCCTCTGTGGAGCAAAGGGAGGTCAACCACAACCGGAAGCCGCGCTTACCTTGGGGGCAACCGCGGACGGTTGCGCGCGGGGCCGGGATTGCCACCGGGGGCCCCGGCACGCGCCGAACAGCGCGCAACGTCCGGGCGGCCCACCGGTCTCCACCAGAAAACCCGGCCGGCAGTGCAGATTGAAGAACCGCACGGCAGGATGTCTGCCGAGTGCAACCGCGCTTAGCGGGCGGGCCAGGTCGCCAGGACCATGCCCAAAATCCAAACCCAGACCAAAATGGTGCCGATCAACGGCAGGATATAGAAACGGCTATCAATCATGGGGTCCTCCTCGCGAATTGTGGTGGGTAGACGGTTGACGGTAACGGTTCATCGGTATGAAAGAGAGCGCCTCAAGCACACCTGGGCGCAGACGCCCATCGGCAACAGCCGATGGCTGGACACGCCTGTCCATGTCTTGCATTATAGCCAAGTTTTGTTCTGTGTCTATCACCGGCTCGGCGGCCCCATGTTGTCGCCTGTTCCCACCGTGTTCCCGTCCAGGTTTTGTCCTATGGCAGATGTCCCACCCATTTCGGGACAGATGGACCATTGGATCGCCCCCGCCGAAATGCTAGGATGAACACGTACCGGCTCCCCTGCCGGGAGCGGCCTCTTTGCCTCCCACACAGGCACTGTTGTTTCAATCTCATGAAGGAGAACTAGTATGCGGGTGATTCATGCGGTCGGACGTGGTCTGTGGGCCACGCTCAGGGTCCTGCAGTTGGCGCTCCCCAAAGTCGGCGTCGGCTGGATGTTCGCACTGTTGACGATTGATTTCAACCGGATTGCCATCTATGAACTGGGCATTGCCGCCATTCTGATCACCACCATGCTGGGCATGAACCATCTGTTCTCGCCCTTCCAAGTCTTCTTCGGGCGCATTGCCGACCAGCACCCCATCTTCGGCTTCCGGCGCACCCCCTATCTGATCATGAGCGGCATCGTCTCCAGCTTGATCTTTATCTCGCTGCCGACGGTGGTCCACGCCATGGCGGACGGCTCCATCCTAGCCTTCATCGGCGGCTATGCGCTCCTGATCCTCTTCGGGATCAGTTCTGCAGCCACGGGCGACTCCCACAATGCCCTCATCGTCGAAGCCACCACCCCCAAGACACGCGGCATGGTGGTCTCGGTGGTCCAGGTTATCACCATTCTCAGCACCATCATTGC
>CAKZVN010000290.1 GCA_937922105.1 uncultured Litorilinea sp. | reverse complement strand
ATCGGCAAGCCGCGCCGCCTGGTTGATCCACGACTGGAAATCGGGTTGGTCGCCGGCGACTGCAATGGGAAAAAGCGCCGCCAGTGCTTCCACCGACGACGAGGCCAACTGCTCGAAAGTGCAGATACCGGCGCGATAGAGCGTCTGCGCGCTCACCGGACCGATACCCAAAATCTTGGTCAGTTCGTCGGGCAGCGGCCCGGTGTAGACGGCCCCGGCGCGTCCATGCTTGGCGATTAGCGCACGCGCCTGCACAGGCCATTCCTCCACATTCGAGCTGGGGTAGGCGCCGGTCGCCTGGCGCAACTTTGCCGTGTCGGCCTCGGCGATCTGGTGCCAGGTAAAATAGCCCGCCTTAAACAGACGATGGCGATAGACATCCCCGATCCCCTTGATCTTGGAGAGATCGTCGGGATAATCGCGGCTTGGCTGGGTCAGGCGTGGGTCGGCGCGCCAACCTTGCGCCGTCGAGACAGGCGCTGTGCCAGGCTGGGGCGCGACCGGCAACGGCGTCGCGTCCGGTGTCGTTGCGGATGGATTGTCAGGCGAGAGCGCAGTGGCAGGAGCGACGCCGGAGCCGATGCCCTCCACAACATCGGTTGCTGTTTTTGCATTTTGTGCAGGATTTTGTGCAGGAGGGATGGGCAGGGGCGGCTTGCGCCGGGGAAACGCCGGATCGCTCTTGGTCGTCGCGACCTCGCTCGTCCGCCGCAGTTCGGCAAGCAACTGTTCTTGGCGCCGCCGCGGCGGTAACCCACCGGCGCGCGGTGCGGTGATAGACGCCACCGTGGGCGGGACAAAGGGACCGTCATCCTCTACCATCTCCGGCGCGGGCATCTCCGGCGCGGGCGGAGCTTCGGCGCGTCGTGGCGCGGAGGCTGCCGCGCCCTCCGACTCCAAGAAAACACCGGGGCTGCGATAGGCCTGACCGGCCCACGCCGGCTCCGGGGCAACTTGGCTGCGCGGCGCACCTTCCTCGTGGCTGCGCAGCCCGACCCGCTCGCTGCGCGTGCGCTCCTCCAACCGGCGCAGGCGCACCTGGCGGAAATGGAGCCACTCCCACAAGGTGGAGGTAGCAAAGCCGAGCAAAAATCCGGCGAGGACATACCAAAGCAGATTGGTGGACATGGGCGGGCAGCCTCCGCAGGGTGGTTTAAGCGCGCCGAGGGCGTTTATGGTAAAGCCCCCACCGGCGATCATACACGGATGCGCCGGGGCTGTCAACGCGCCGGCACAGCGGCAAGCCGCGCCGCCATGCGCCGCTGCCGCGCCGCCTCGAAGAGGATCACCGCGCCCGCCACCGCCGCGTTCAGGGACTCCACGCGTCCCAACATGGGAATGGCGATGGGCGTCGCGACCGCGCGCGCCGCCGGCCCTGCGCCCTCCGCTTCCCCGCCCACCACCAGGCCCGCAGGCGCGCACCAATCCACATCGGTATAGTCCACCGGCGCCGCGCCCTCGGCGAGATAGAGCGGGAGCGCCGGCGGGAGTAGAGCCGTCACAGCCTCCCACGTGGGGCAGACACGCAGCGGCACGCGGAAGTGTGCGCCCATCCCTGCGCGCACCACCTTGTCGTTGAAGGGGTCCACCGTCTCCGGGCCGAAAATCACCAGCCCTGCGCCTGCCGCCTCTGCGGCGCGCAGCAACGTCCCGGCGTTGCCCGGGTCGCGCACGCGGTCCAAGATCAGCAACAAGTCACAACCGACAGGCAGCGGCAGCTCCGGCAACGCCACCAGCGCCGCAATGCCTTGGGGCGTCTGTGTCTCGGCTAATTGCGCAAAGACATGCGACGTACACGCCACCAATTCTAGCCCCGCGGCAGCCAACACCGCCACCAGTTCACCTACAGCGGTGTTCTCCGCCGCCTGCTCGGGCACATAGAAGACCGTTTGCAGGCGTGCGCCTGCCTCCCATGCATCGCGCACCAGACGCACGCCTTCCACCACCAGGCGCCCCTGTTCATAGCGCGCCCGTTTGCGCTGGAGCTTTTGCGCAGCCTTGATGCGCGGATTGGTCGGGCTGCTGATTACCGGTTGCGCGGACATCGGGTCTCCACCGTCACAGAGCAAGACCGGTCGCCCTCTGCCCCAACGCAAGCGGCAGGAGCCGGATGGCCCCTGCCGCCTGATTGCCGCTGAGCTAGGAAGGACGACCTGCGCTGCGGGCCTTTAGGCCAACTGCGCCTTGGCGAGATCGGCTAGTTTGCTGAACGCCGCCGCGTCGCGCACAGCCAAATCAGCCAGGACCTTGCGGTCCACCTGCACATTCGCTAATTTTAGCCCATGCACGAACTTGCTGTAGCTCAGGCCGTTGAGCCGCGCCGCAGCGTTCACGCGCGTGATCCACAGGCGGCGGAAATCGCGCTTGCGGTTGCGCCGGTCGCGGAAAGCGTAAAAGAGCGACTTGAGCATGGCTTCGTTGGCGCGACGGAACAAGCGATGGCGCGAGCCGAATTGCCCTTTGGTAAACTTCAAGACTTTCTTATGCCGCCGATGGGCATATACCTTGGGTCGAGACCTAGGCATTCCTCAATCTCCTTCCGTGAAGGCGGGCGCTGCGCTAGGCAGGCCGCTTTGGGCGCCGTCCACGTACTGGTCTGTTTTCCGATTCGCCCGTCCCACCGGACGTTGCCGGCAGCCGGGTACTCCCCAGGGTACGCCGCAGCTGCGTACCGTTCCCTCGTCACACGCTGCGCGCCTACTTGGCGGCAGCCCCCGCCACTTGCTTGACCAACTTGACCGTCGCCTTGACGGTGGTCGGCACGACATGGCGGAAATCGCTGTTCTTGCTGCTGCTCTTCTTGCGGCGAAGGTGGCTGCGCCCGGCCTTCAGCCGCATCGCCTTGCCGTTCTTGGTCAGGCGGAAGCGCTTGGCAGTCCCCTTATGGGTCTTGAGCTTCGGCATGATGCCTCCTCTAGTCTCACTCGTCGTCCAGTGCCAACGGCCCGTATTGCACGCAGCCGGCCCGCTCCGGCATGGGCGCGGAGGGCTGCGACATGCACACAAAAACGGGCTAACGCCCGTTGCTGCGTCTTCTCGACTTTACGCCGGCGCAAGCCTGACCGTGCGCCGTAAGTGCTGCTGCGCGGACGGTTTGCAGAGTTCCGTCAATCCGCCGGCGCCAGCACCATCACCATGCTGCGCCCGTCCAAGATGGGGCGCGCCTCCACAGTCGCCACATCGGACACATCGTTCGCCACCCGCTCCATCAACTCCTGCGCAACTTCCGGGTGGTAGATTTCGCGCCCGCGGAAGCGAATCCGCACGCGAATCTTGGCGCCCTCTTTGGCGAACTTGCGAATCTTGGTCAACACCACCTGAATATCGTGCTCGTCGGTCTTGGGGCGCAGCCGCACTTCCTTGACCTCGATCTGCTTTTGCGCCTTGCGCGATTCGCGCTCGCGCTTCTGCTTCTCATAGAGGTACTTGCCGTAATCCATCAACCGGCAGACCGGCGGTTCGGCATTAGGCGCAACCTCTACCAGGTCCAGTTCCTGCTCTTCGGCGATGGCAAGCGCATCGCGCGTGGGCATGATCCCCAACTGCTGACCGTCCGCACCGATCAGACGTACTTCCCGTACCCGAATCGCCCGATTGACCCGTGTGCTGTCTTGAGCCGACGTCTTCAAGCCTGATTTCTCCGCTGAATGCGAAACTCCTTAAGTATCCAACTGTTACGAATGCTCGCCGGAAAGCCGCCCGGGCCTCCATTGGTCCCGTACAGAGGCAATCCGGGCATTGCCCGGACTGCAAAGCATCTTGAAGTATACCATTTCGCCTGAGGCGGCGTCAAATTTGCGTGCACCCCTCTTTGCGCGCATCACAAAGCTATTGCGAAAGGTTCGCAACAGCTTTGTGAAATCAGCGCGCCACAGTACCCTAGAGATCGCCGGCGCGGGTCGCGATCTTGTCGCGCACCAGCGCCACGAATTCCGCCAGAGCCAACCCGTCCACGCGGCTGCCGTCACGCTTACGCAAGGCAACCGTCTCCTGCGCCATCTCTTGCTCGCCCACCACCGCCATGTAGGGAATCTTGAACAGCTGCGCGGCGCGAATCTTGGCATTCATGCGCTCCGCGCCCAGGTCGGCTTTGGCGCGCACACCTGCCGCGCGCAGTTGCGCCTCCACCCGCAGCGCATACTCGGCGTGCGCGTCGGTGATGGGGATTACTGCCACCTGTTGCGGTGCCAGCCAGACCGGGAAGTTCCCAGCGTAATGTTCGATCAGGAAGCCCACCATACGCTCGTGCGTACTCAGGGGCGCGCGATGGATGCAGAGCGGCGTCTCCTCCTTGCCCTCCGCGTTGATAAAGGTCAAGCCGAAGCGGGGCGGCTGGGCGAAGTCCACCTGATTGGTTGCCAGCGTAAACTCGCGCCCGATTGCGCTCCAGATTTGGACATCAATCTTCGGCCCATAGAAGGCTGCCTCGTCGGGAACCTCCACAAAGGGGATGTTGCCGTTGCGCATGGCGGCGCGCACCATCTCCTCGGTCTTGGCCCACAGTCGCGCATTGTCCACATACTTCTTGCCCAGCCCGCGCGGATGATGCGTGCTCAGCCGCATGACATAGCGGTCAATGCCGAACAGGTCGAAGTATTTGCGATAGAGCGCAATCACGCCCATGAATTCCTGTTCGAATTGCGCCTCGCTGCAATAGATGTGCGCGTCGTTCATCTGCATAGAGCGCACGCGCATCAAGCCGAACAGTTCGCCGCTCTTTTCATAGCGATAGCAAGTCCCATATTCGGCAAAGCGCACCGGCATCTCCCGGTAGGAGCGCGGCCTGCTGCCGAAGAGTTTGTGGTGCATGGGACAGTTCATGGGCTTGACGAAGTAACGCACCCCTTCCAGTTCCATGGGCGGGTACATGGACTCTTCGTAGTAGGGCAAGTGACCGCTGCGCAAGAAGAGCGTTTCCTTCGACAGATGCGGCGTGCGCACGCGGTGATAGCCCGCGGCCTCCTCCGTCTCTTTCGCCAGCCGCTCCAGTTCTTCAATCAGGATGCCGCCATTGGGCAACCAGAGCGGCAAGCCCGGCCCCACCTCCTCGTCGAAGATAAAGATCTCCAACTCGCGGCCTAGCTTGCGGTGGTCGCGCTTCTTCGCCTCCTCCAACATGTGCAGATACTGGGTCAGTTCTTGCTTGTTGCGCCAGGCTGTGCCGTAGATGCGCTGCAACATGGGGTTGGCTTCGTCCCCGCGCCAATACGCGCCCGCCACGCTCATGAGCTTGAAGCCGTCCGGCGGAATCTGCGCCGTGTTTTCCACGTGCGGCCCGCGGCAAAGGTCCTCGAACTTGTCCTGGCGATAGGTGCTGATCACCGTCTGCGATGCCACTTCGTTGCCGTATTCATCCACCGTGCCGCGCGCCAAGCCGTCAATCAACTCCAGCTTATAGGGTTGGTCGTGGAACAACGCACGCGCTTCCTCCGCCGAGACCTCGCGGTAGACAAAGGGGTGCTTGCCCGCGATGATACGGCGCATGGTCTTCTCGATGCGCTCCAGGTCTTCCGGGGTAAAGG
>CAKZVN010000289.1 GCA_937922105.1 uncultured Litorilinea sp. | reverse complement strand
CGCGCGCGCGCGCGGCATCTTTGCGATGGGCGGTCATGAAGACGGACTTGTCGCCTTTGGCGCGGACGCCACCACCGCAGGGCGCATCCTGCTGGAAACCCTCGCCGCAGCCCAACGCCTGGCGGGCTAGGGATATGGATGAACCGACGGAGAGCGTCGGGCAGTTCGCGCAGTGGATTGCGCTGGTCAAGCACAGGCTTGACCGCCCCCGCAACCATCGCTTTGGTTGGCCTTCGCCGACAAGCCGCCCGGCTTTTGCCCACGCGCACACGTGATGCGCTATGGGGTTTGTGTCAACGGGTGGGCCGCAGCCAGCGCCGCCTCATAGACCACACGCACGGGCACGCCCGCGGCTTGGGCCGCGGCGGCACAGGCGTCATGCTCCGGCTTGGCCCCTATCGCTGCGCCGTCCAGCCGCTTCACCTTGACCGGAATCGGCCCATACGCCGTGGTCACGGTGGACATCGCGCGCTCGGCCTCATAGCGGGTGACAGCCCGGCTGCGTACCCCCAGCGATGTGGTCTCGCGCAGCATGACGCGTACCAATGCCTGTTCCCGCTCCGGCGGCGCCAGTACGCTGAGCAACACCGCGGGGCGCTCCTTCTTCATCTGGATGGGCGTGGTCCACACATCCAGCGCGCCGGCGGCGGTTAAGGCTTGGCGCGCCCCCGCATAGAGTTCGGGGTTCATGTCGTCAATGTTGGTCTCCAGCACCACCAGCGAGGACCGGCCCAGGGGCCAATCATCGCCCTCGCCCAGCCACAGCCGCGCCACATTGGGCCACGCGAAATCCTTGCTGCCTGCACCCAAGCCGATACGCCGCAAGCGCATGGGCAGCTGGCGGAACTGGGCCAACTCAGCGAGGAGTGCCGCGCCCGTGGGCGTCACCAGCTCGCCAGGACCGGGCGCCGGTCGCGTCGGCGCGCCCACCGCAGCCAACAGCGCCAGCGTTGCCGGTGCCGGCACCGGGATGCGCCCATGCGCGCTGTTGACCCATCCCTCGCCCAGCGGCACGCCGCCCGCGTAAAGATGGGTGATGCCCAATGCCTCCAGCCCGGCGCAGACGCCCACAATGTCCACGATGGCGTCCAGCGCGCCCACCTCGTGAAAGTGGACATCCTCCACCGTGGAACCATGTACCGCGGCTTCGGCTTCAGCCAGGCGACGAAAGACCGCCACCGCGCGGGCTTGCACCGTGCGCGGCAGGTCCGCCTGTGCGATGATCTCCGCCACATGATGCAGATGGCGATGCGCGTCGCCCTCGGCAACCGTGACGCGCACATGAGTCGCGGCTAGCGGCCCGCGCATGACGCGCGCCTCCTCCACCTGCCAGCTATCTGGGGGGAGCTTGAGCCGCGCTACCGTGGCGCGCAGCTCCGCCAGGGGCCAGCCGGCGTCCACCAAACAGCCGAGAAACATATCGCCGGAAAGCCCCGACGGCAAGTCCAGATAGGCGATCATCGCACGCTTTCTAGGGTGGAAACGAATGGGAGCCGTGCGCCAGACTAGAGCGCCAGCAGGTCGCTGAGCGGGACGAGCGCAGGCGCGCCGGCGCCGTTGAGCGAGCCGGAGCGAAAGCCCGCCAAATCCAGCGTCACGAAGCGATAGCCCGCAGCCTTAATCCCGTCCACGATGGCCTGGTGCTGGGCGACGGCGCGGGCAAAGTCCTCGACGGGCAACTCGATGCGTGCGATCTCGTCGTGGTGGCGCACACGAAACTGCGTGAAGCCCAGCGCCACCAGCACATCCTCGGCGCTTTCGATGCGGCGCAGCAGCTCCGGCGTGATGGCAACGCCATGCGGCACGCGCGACGAGAGGCAGGCCATCGCGGGCTTGTCCCACACGGGCAGGCCGAGATGGCGCGCAATGGCGCGCACTTCATCCTTGACAATACCTGCCTCCAACAGCGGCGAGCGCACCCCGCGCTCGCGCGCGGCATCCATGCCGGGGCGATAGTCACCCACGTCACTGGCGTTGTTGCCGTCCACCACCGCAGCCCACCCCTCAGCCTGGGCAATGGCGCGCAGCCGGTCGTGCAGTTCCGACTTGCAGTAGTAGCAACGATTGGTCGGGTTGGCTGCGTAGTTGGGGTCCAGGTGTTCGGTTGTCTCGACCAAGCGATAGGGAATGCCGCACTCCTCGGCGAGTTTGATTGCGCTGCGCATCTCGCGTGTGGGATAGCTGGGCGACACACCGATGCACGCCAGCGCACGGTCGCCCAGTTGCTCATGAGCCACCGCCATGACCAGCGCGCTGTCAACGCCGCCCGAATAGGCGACCAGCACCGATGGCAAGTCGCGCAGCAAACTGCGCAACCGCGCCAGCTTGGCTGCGAGTTCCGGCCCAAGCGCGGTCGCGTCGGCGCCGTTGCGCGCTGGGTTCACAGAGATCGAACCGTTCATTTCACTGTTCCTTGCCGGGACACACAGCATTCAGTCACGCCTGCGCCGCGCGGACCGTGACAATACGCTGATTGATAAGCGCAGCCATGTGTCCTGCGCCATAGCCGTTGTCAATGTTGACGACCGCCACGCCTGACGCGCAGCTGTTGAGCATGGCAAGCAGCGCAGCCACGCCGCCGAAACTCGCGCCGTACCCTACCGACGTGGGCACCGCAATCACGGGCGCAGCCGTCAACCCGCCGACCACACTCGCCAGCGCGCCCTCCATCCCTGCGGTTACCACCACCACGTTCGCCGCCTGCAACGTAGGAATATGGGGCAAGAGGCGATGCAGCCCCGCCACCCCCACATCCACAATGCGGTGCGCGGCGTGCCCCATGAGGTCCAACGTCAGGACGGCTTCCTCCAGCACGGGCAGATCGCTGGTCCCCGCGGCTGCGACCACCACGCCTGCGTGCCGAGGTTCGTCGGGGGCGCGGTCCAGCCAGATACAGCGCGCCAATTCATGATAGCGCAAGTCGGGGACCAACGCCCGGGCCGCGACATATTGCTCCGGCGTGGCGCGCGTGCCTAAGAGGCGCGCGCTACGCTGGGCCAGCCGCGCCGCGATCCCCGCAACCTGATCCGGCGTCTTGCCCGCGCAAAAGATAGTCTCCGGGAAACCCCAGCGCAGACTGCGGTGGTGGTCCAGCGTTGCGTACTCCAGCGCCTCATAGGGCAGGCTGCGCAGGCTCGCCAGCGCGGTCTCCACGTCCTGTTCGCCTTGCGCGACCCGGTGCAGCAACGCGCGCAGGCTGCGCTCGTCCAAATTACCTGCGACGGGGGGTGTCGTCGTAGATTGATGATTGCCATCCGGCACGTAGATCGTCGTCAAGCCCACCTGCCTACCAGCGGAACTGGTGCGGGCCGAAGTCAGCCTCATAGAAAGGCGACACCATGCGTCCGGGGGGGACCAGCGCATCCACCGCCGCGCGATCCTCCGGGGTGATGGTCACTGCCAGCGCGCCCAGGTTATCCTCCAGTTGCTCCATGGTGCGCGGGCCGATGATGGGGCTGGTGATCCCCGGCTGCTGGACCACCCACGCCAGCGCAAATTGGGCCAGCGTGACGCCCTTCGCCTGCGCCACGGGCCGCAAACCCTCTACTACGTCGTAGATCTCGTCGGTCTTGCGCTTGGCCCACAGCAGATTGCCGGACACATCGGCGTAGCGCGCGCCTTCCGGCGACGGGTTTTGGCGCGTGTATTTGCCGGTGAGCAAACCGCCCGCCAGCGGACTCCATGGAATGAGACCCACGCCATAGGTCTGCGCCATGGGGATCAAATCGCGCTCAATGCGCCGGTCCAGAATGTGATAAGGCGGCTGCTCGCACACGAACCGGTTGAGACCGTATTCCTTGGAGACCCACAGCGACTCCACAAATTGCCAGGCGCCGAAGGTGCTGGTGCCGATATAGCGCACCTTGCCCGCGCGGATCAAGTCGTCCAGCGCGCGCAGCGTCTCGTCAATCGGCGTGTCGGAGCGGGGACGGTGAATCTGATAGAGATCAATGTAATCGGTCTGCAAGCGGCGCAGGCTGGCTTCGCACTGCTCGATGATATGGCGGCGGCTGCTGCCATAGGCGTTGGGGTCGTTGTCGTCCATGGTGCCGTGGACTTTGGTCGCCAGCACAATGCGGTGGCGCTTGCCGTTGCGCTTGAGCGCCTCACCGGTGACTTCCTCGCTGCGCCCACGGCTATAGACATTGGCTGTATCCAGGAAGTTGATACCGGCGTCAATGGCCCGGTCAATGATGGCATACGATTCTTCGGGGCTGGTCTTGCCGCCGAACATCATACAACCAAGACAAAGGGGGCTGACTTTCACGGCTGTGCGGCCCAGGGAGCGGTATTGCATGGGTATACTCCTCCTGTGTTGCGCCTGCGCGCCGACGCCGGGCGGCGGCTCACGCATGCGCCGGATGGCTCACCGACAGGGCAACAGGGCCGGACTCCGACTTCGCCTGTCGGTGCGATTTGCCCTAGAGTATACCATGCGCGCCGACGAATCCCCCAGATGGGCAGGTACGAAAAATATAGCGTACCACGCAACCAGTTGACGTCGCCCGGTCAAGCGACTATAGTACCTTGCAAGCAACCCACGTCACATCATTTTTCTGCTGTTGATCTATGCCAAAAACGAAACCGGCAACGTGTCGCGGCAAGAGATAGTAGCCCCCCTGCGCGCAGCAGGAGTTCGTGCGTCCGATCCCTGAGTCAAGTCGCGCAAACATCCTCCAGCCTCTTTTGTAGCCGCCCACCCGCTTCCCACCCACCACAGGAGTCGCCCATGAAAATCGCCGCAGTCCGCCTGTTGATCCTGGAAAACCCGGAGTTGCCGGAGCGCCATCTGCGTCTGGTGCAGGTGCCGAACCTGCTGCGCATCCAATATACGCACAGCGCAAGCGCAGGCAGCACCCCGGCACGCCAGCACATTCTGGAAGTCACCACCGACACGGGCATCACCAGCCGCTGCACCACCACCATGCAGCCGCACCAGGTCCAGATTCTGCGTAACCAAGTGTTGGGCGAAAACCCGCTCCACCGCGAGCGGCTCTACCAGCTATTGCACAAAGGCACACGCTGGCTCTATCAGCCGCCGGGCTGGTTTGGCGACTTCGACAACTGTCTGTGGGACATTGCGGGGCAGGTCGCAGGGCTACCCATCCACGCTCTGGTGGGACGCGTGCGCGAACGCTTGCCCGTCTACCTCACCGGCGGCGACGGCAGCACCGCCGACTATCTGCGCGCCATCGAGCAAGGGTACGCAATGGGCGTGCGCGCCTACAAGTTCCACACCTACAAGGGCGGCAAGGCCGACATCCCCATCTTCCAGACCGTGCGCGCCGAAGTCGGCCCGGACTATGCCCTGCTCAACGACCCCGTCTGCTCCTACACCTTACGCGAAGCCATCGAAGTGGGCCATGTCATGGAAGAACTGGATTTCGTCTGGCTGGAGGAACCCTTTCACGAGCAGAAGATGAATCTCTACCAGGAGCTATGCGCCGAGTTGACCATCCCGGTCATGGCGAATGAGATGCTCATGCACGACTATGGTCTCTCGACCCAGTGGCTGATCCAGGGCGCGACCGATCGGCTGCGCGCCAATGCGCGCCACGGCACGACCCAAGTGCTCAAGCTAGCCCACTTTGCCGAAGGCTACGGCGCCAACATCGAACTCAACGGGCAAGGGGGGCTGTTCGGCCTGGTGCACGCGCACCTGGGCTGCTGCATTGACAACACCGACTACTACGAGTATTTCTACCTGCAAGGCGACGGCAATCGCCGCCAGGGCGAAAGCTGGGGGCTGCTCAACGCGCCGCTCATCGAAGACGGGCACATCGCGCCGCCCGACGGCCCCGGCTGGGGCGCAGTCTGGGACGAAGCACGCTTGCGCAGCCTCGTGGTCGCGGAGGCATAGACAATAGAATTCGCCGACACACAACTGGACTGGCCCCCAACCGGAGTAGTGCGCTGCCCCACCGTGCCCGTTAGGTTCCATCCGGACAGGCGCGCGCCCATATGGATTGAGGAACCCTCCGGCCTTTTTGAGCCGGAAGATTTCTGTACGACGTCGCCGGGTAATCACGCCAACATACGCGCAGCCACCAGCTTCACCGGCGGCGAGCCGTAGCTCAGCAGCCGGTCGTGGAAGTCACGCAGGGTGAAAGCCGCGCCCTGTTGCGCTTGATAGCGGCGGCGCAGGTCGTGAATGGCCGTCTTGCCCAGCAGATAGGCCGACGGGTAGGTGGGGTTGTCGTGGGTAGTGTAGCGGCGCACCTCGCCCTCCGCCATGCGTCGGTCCAGATGCACCTCGTCCATCATCAGTTGCACCGCTTCCTCGAAGCTCATCCCGCGCGTGTGCAGCCCGCTGTCCACCACCACACGCGCCGAGCGCCACAACGCATTGCGCAGCTTAAAGAGCCGCACGCCAGGCTCCACCATAAAGCCTGTCTCCTCCATCAAGTCCTCGGTATACAGCCCCCACCCCTCCACAAAGACCGGGCTGCTGAAGTAGCGGCGCATGGGCGAACCTGCGGTCGCCAACTTGTGATGCACGCGCTGGGTGTGGTGACCCGGATAGATTTCGTGCAAGGTGATGGAGCGGGCAAAGGCATAGCAGTTGTCGCGCATGTGTTGGCGTTGGCGTTCCGGCGGCGCGTCGGTGTCCAGCGGGGTGATCACCAGCTCGCTGGCGAGAGCGGGCGCGAAGGGCGGCGTGGTGAACATCAAGCCCAGCGGCGCGCCCGCCGCCAGATAGGCGGGCAGCCACTTCACATCGGCAACCTCGCCCGCGGGGAGCGTCACCAAATCCGCTGCTACGCAGTGGGCACGCGCGCGCACCATCTCGGCATGATAGGTCTTGAGGAAGTCCGCGCCCTGGGGGTGGTCATCCTTGACCGCCTCGATCTGCTCGACCCAGGAGCGCGCCGGGTCCAGCTCGCGGGCATAGGCTTCCAGCGCGGCCTTGTCGTGGGCCATGCGCGCAGCGCCGAACTCAGCCAACTGGCGATGGTCCAGATCGAGCAAGTGAAACTCGCGCAACAGGAAGTCGAACATCTCCGCGCCGCAGGCAAAACTTCCCGTGGCGCGCGGTGCGAACTCTTGGAGGGCGCGCGTAAAGTCGTCCAGCGCAGCTTGCAACGCCGCGGTCGCCGCGGCTAATTCCTGGACCAGACCGGGCGCGGCAACGGCAGCAAAACCGCCCACTGCGCTCTGCAAAAAGCTCCGCAGGCCCTTGATCGCGGTAAACGCCATCTCTACATGCAACGCCGCGGTCTGGGGCGACAGCACGGCCTGCGCGGTCGCCAGATAAGCCGGGGCTTGGCGCAGCCGCGCCAGCAACCGCTCAGCCTGTAACTCCGGCGGCTGCCCGTCGTCACGCATGAGCGAGGAGAAGGCCGTGCCCAGCTGCTCCACCACCCAGTAGGGCGCGGTTTGCATGGGCGGGCGCGCCTCCAGGCGGCGCAGCGCAGTCGCCACGTCAATGCGCGCCACGTCCAGGTCCATGGCTGCGTCCGCATCCAGTGTCGCACGGTCTAACGCGGCAAAGCGTCGCTGAAACGCCTTGCGCTGCGCAATCTCCTCCTCCAGCGCGTCGGGTGACAGATCGGTCAACGCGTCGTCGTGATCATGCACGCCCAGCTGCGTCGCCTCGATGGGATCGCGGCGCAACACATAGGCCAAATAGTCGGCGATCAACGCCTGCAACTCCTGCGCAACGGCCTGGGACATGGCACGGCTCTCCTCTTGTTTAGTAGACCTTTGCGAAAGTCCCATCCGCCAGGGCGACACCGGGCATGGACAAACCAGGGGCCGGGATAGCTGCCAACTCGCTGCGGAAGACCTGCCCCCCGCGCATGACCAGCTTGATCGCGCGCAGATCGCGGATATTGAGGTCCGGCTTGCCGTCAATCACCAGCAGATCAGCCTCCTTGCCCGCAGCCAACGTCCCGGTGATCTGCTCCACGCCGCAAATCTTGGCCGAATTGTAGGTGGCAGCGCGAATGGCCTCCAACGGCGTGAGACCGGTCTCGGTGAGAATCTCCACCTCGCGAATGGTGGCGACCGTCCCGTCCACCGGGTCGCTGGGCAGCAGATCGGTCCCGTTGCCGATGATCACCCCTGCTGCCACTGCGCGACGGATGGACGCGATATGTTCGTCTGCCGCGGCCTTGGCCTTGCGCAGCATCCACTCTTGCACCCCATGCCGCCGCATATAGTCCAGTTCTTGCGTCACACACAAGGTGGGAACCAGATAGGTCCCGGCTTCCGCCATCATGGCTGCGGCTTCCTCGCCGAACTGGTAGCCATGCTCGATACAATCCACGCCCAGGCGCACCGCGTCCTTGACGGGCTGGTCGCCGCCGGTGTGGGAAGCCACGATCTTGTGCGCGGCGTGGGCTACCTCCACCACCGCGGCGACTTCCTCATCGCGCATCTGCTTGTCCGCAGGCTTCTCGCCCGGCGTGCCGATGCCGCCGGTAAGACAAATTTTGATCAGATCGGCCCCCGCGCGCAGCTGGGCGCGGGCCGCAGCCAAAAAGCCGGCGACGCCGTCGGCTTCCACGCACGACATGGAATTATGCCCGTGCCCGCCGGTTGCAATCAGGGCCGCGCCCGCGCAGAGAATGCGCGGCCCCGCCAAAACGCCCTTGTTGATGGCGTTGCGCACATCCATGTCGGTGAAATGCGCCTCGCCCACACAGCGCAACGTGGTGGTGCCGGTGGTGATAGCCTCGATGGCGCGACGATACATGAGCAATGCACGATAGCCCACGTTGAACTGGTCATAGCGCCGCTCCGGGAAGGGCAAACGCAGGGCCAAATGCACATGCACGTTGAACAAACCGGGGACCAACGTCTTGCCCGCCAGGTCCACGACACGGTCGCCCGCGGCGGGTTGGGGAGCGGACTCCGGCGCACCACAATAGGCGATGGTGTTGCCGTCCACGATCAACGTGGCGGGGTCCAACGCGGGCGCAGCGGTGCCGTCCACGACGCGTCCGTTGAGAAAAAAGATGCGCATGGTGATCTCCTTGTGGCGAGATGGTGCGGTGTGTGGGTTTGATACCGGGGGGCGAAGCGGCGGGGAACCGGGACTAGCCGCGCTCAGCGCCGGCGGCGGGTCAAGCCGTCGCCCATGAGATTCCCGCCAATGACAAACAGCGCAATCGCCGCGCCCGGGAAAACCGCATTCCACCAGGCGACGCTCATGACGGCGCGGCCTTCGGCGACCATGCTGCCCCAGGCAGGGGTCGGCGGCTGCACCCCCAGACCGAGGAAACTCAGCGCAGCCTCGTTGAGGATCATCGCCGACATGTTGACTGTGGCGATCACCGCCAGCGGGGGCAACACCGACGGCAGCAAATGGCGCAACAACAGGCGCCCCGTACCTACGCCGATGGCTTGGGCCGCCAAGACGAACTCCTGCCCGCGCAGCGAGAGCGTCTGCCCGCGCGTGACGCGCGCATACTGTACCCAACTGACCAGGCCCAGCACCACGATCAGGTTGGTCAGGCTTTGGCCCAGCGCGGCGATGATGGCGATAGCCAAAAAGACAGGCGGAAACGAAAGTTGGATGTCCATCAGGCGGGTGATGATGCGGTCTGCCCAGCCGCCGAAATAACCTGCGGTCATGCCCAAGACGATCCCAATCGCGCCGCCCAGCAGCACGGAAAAGACCCCCACTGCGGTCGAAACACGCGCGCCCACCATCAGCCGCGAGAGCAGATCGCGGCCCAGCCGGTCCGTGCCCAGCGGATAGGACCAATCCCCCCCCTCCATCCATGCCGGGGGGCGCATCGCCATGGTCAGGGTTTGCTTGGTGTAATCATGCGGCGCAAGCTGTTCGGCAAAGACCGCGACCACCAGAATAAAGAGGATGATCGCCAAGCCGACCCAGAACTGCGCGGGGCGCTGGACCATGCGCCGCGACCGGCGCAGCGCGTCCGTTGGGCTGCTTTGGGCTGCGGGGCCGACAGCGCGTGCCGCAAGGGATGAGGCCGAGCGATTGGAAGAGGCAGGATTGGTGGCGGTCATCTATTTATCCAACCGGATGCGCGGGTCGAGCCGGGTATAAATCAGGTCTACCGCGAAATTGATGATCACAAAAGCCAGCCCGATGACCAAGACCACGGCACGTACCAGCGGCAAGTCGCGATTCTGAATGCCTTGCAACATCAGCCAACCCACACCGGGCCAGGCAAAGACCGACTCCACCACCACTGAGCCGCCCAATAGCCCCCCCAGTTGCAGCCCCAACACCGTTACCGTCGGGATCATGGTGTTGCGCAGGGCATGGCGATAGAGCACCAAGCGCTCGGGCAGGCCTTTGGCACGCGCGGTGCGCACATAGTCTTGCTGCATGGTCTCGATCAGCGTCGAGCGCACCAGCCGCGAGATCAAGCCGATGCTGTAGACCGACAAGGTGATCCCCGGCAGGATCATATGGCGCCATGTCGCGTCGCCCGACGAGGGCAGCACTCGCCAACGATCGGCGAAGATCAGGATCAGCATGATGCCCAGCCAAAACGAAGGAATGCTGATCCCGACAAAGGTCAACACCGAGACGACCCAGTCCCCCGCGGAGTTGGGCCGTGTCCCCGCCCAGACGCCCAGGGGAATGCCCAACACGATCGTCAGCGCCAACGAAAAGAGCGCCAGCCGGATGGTGGCGGGGAGCTTTTGCAGCACCATCCCCAGCGCCGGCTGGTTATAGCGAAACGACTCGCCCAGATCGCCTTGCAGCGCGTTGAGCAAGAAACGCCAATACTGGACAATCAACGGTTGGTCCAGACCATAGAGGGCACGAATGCGCTCCACGTCTTCCGGCGTCGCGTCCAGGGGAGCCAACAACCGCACCGGGTCGCCGGAGAGATGGATAAGCAAAAAGACTAGGATGCTGACCGCCAGCAAAACCCAAAAGAGATGCTGGACCCGGCGCACTAAATAATCGGACATGGCGCAGCGCATCTACCGTCCAGACCGCCGTCCCGGAAGCCTATTGCTTCCGAGACGGCGGCAAAGGTGCTGACCTAGACTTCCAAACGCACGCCCAGAAGATGGAGGACACCGTCCTGGTGCGGCTCCCAATCCTTGACCTCTTCGCGCACACCTACCAACCCGGCGGCATTCCAGAGGAAGACCCACGGGCATTCCTCATAGACGATCTGACCCAGCCGCTTGTACAAGGCGTTGCGCTCGGCCTCATCCAAGACGGTCACCGCTTTGTCAATGATCTCGCTCGCCTCGTCGTTGGAATAGCCTTGCCAGGCCGCGCCCTGGACGCCGCCGTGGAAGTTGATGCGCACGCTGGCATCCAACGGCACACCGATCTGCAGGAAGAAGAAGGCATCGTGGGTCTTGCCCAACACCCCCTCCACAAAGGGACTCCAGTCCATGACCTGCACCGTGGTGCGCACGCCGATCTCGCTCCACATGCCGGCAATAGCCTCGCTGACCAGGCGGTCGTTGAGATAGCGCCCATTGGGCGAGGTCAAGACCAGGTCGAAGCCGTCGGCATAGCCCGCCTCGGCGAGCAACTGCTTGGCCTTCTCCGGGTCATAGGGGTAAGGCTGGAGTTCCGGGTCGTAACCAGGAATGCCGGGGCCGAAGGGGCCTGCCAGGCGGAACGCGTTGCCCTGCATGATGGTCGCGATCAGGGTGTCCACGTCGGTGGCGTAGTTGAGCGCCTGGCGCACACGCACATCCTGGAACGGCTCGACCTTGAGCTGGTTGAGCACCACAATCTGCGAGCTGAGGTTGCGGAAGGTCGCCAGCCGCGTCTGCGGGTCAGCCTCCACCTCCGCGGCCTGCACCGGGTCCACATTGGTGATGATGTGGGCGCCGCCGGTCTTGAGTTCCACGACGCGGGTGGTCGCCTCGGCAATGGGGCGCCAGATCAGCCGTTGCAGCTTGGGCTGCCCGCTGAAATGCGGGCGATCAATCGCCTCCATCACCATACGGTCGCCAGGCGTCCACTCCACAAATTTATAGGGGCCGGAACCGATAGGCTGGACCGCAGGGTCCACCTCACCGCTGGTGATGGCCTGGGGCAACATCTCGCAATAGACCGCCAAGACCTCGATGAGCAGCGCAAAGGGGCCGTCGGTCTTGATGCGCGCGGTCAGATCGTCCACCACCTCCACCTCCAGCACCTTCGCCAACTGCCCGGCGTAGATGTTCTTGACCTCCGGGTCCTTGAAGCGGGCGATGCTGTCGCGCACATGCGCGGCACTAAATTTCTCACCGTTATGGAAATAGACCTCGTCGCGCAGCTTCAATTCCCAGGTGCTGTCGTCAATCACCGTCCACGACAGCGCCAACCAGGGGATGATCTCCATATTCGGCGCGCGGGTAACCAGCTTGTCGTACATGGCCCACATCATCCCGCGCGATGCGCCGGAGGTGGTGACATAGGGGTCCAGCGACTCGGCGTCCACGCCCTGGACGAGAATCAACTCGCCCACCGGGCCGCTGGGCGCGGCGCTTTCGGTCACAGTGACGGCAGGCGCGCCGCCCGGTGCCACGGCAGGTGCGCAGCCCCAGAGCAGGCCGCTTGCCGCGCCCACGCCGATCAAGCTCGACAGTTGCAGAAATGTCCGGCGATTGACACGCGCCGGAGTCGTGGTGTGGTGTTCTTGTTCCATGGATGGCTCCTCAACCAGATCAATCAACCGAATCACGCAACGAACTTGTCTCCACCAGCATCTTGGTAGCTCTTAGTGGTTTGATTGCCAACTAGCAAAGAAAGTCATGCTGTTCACTGAAGGCGGGCGTTGCACCCTCGCAGCGAAGCATCCCCCTCTGGTAGCGTATCGGGATTCTTCCCTTCGCAGGACTCAGGGCAGGCCGTCGCTGCGCTCCTCAGAATGACGGTTACTTGGCGATCAGACCACTTAGCGTCCAGACTGGTAGTAGCCGAGCTACTCCCCATCCCCGCGCAGGCGCGCTACCCAGCGCGCACGCCCAGCGCAGGCAGTACCCGCTCGCCCAACAAGCGCAGCCCCTCCTGGGGCGTCAAACCGTGGGGCGTGCCGAACTCGACGCGCGCTGTGCCTGCCGCGGCCAACGCCGCAGCCTGCTCCGCCACCTGGTCGGGCGTCCCGGCAAAGGCAAAGCGGCGCAACAGATCGTCGGAGATCAGCGCGGCTGCCTCGTCGTAGGCATAACGGTCGGCGGCATCCCTGAGTCGCGCCAGCAGTTCCGGCTCGATCTGCAGCGTAGGGTCCAACTCGGCGACTACGGGCAGATAGAGCGCGGCCTCGCGGCGCGCCAACGCGCGCGCGGCCTGCCCATCCATATCCACCACCGTCACCGCGCCCACCACGATGCCGATCTCCGTCCCGGCGCGGCCTTTGGCTGCGGCGGCGTCGTTAATCACCTGGCGATAATGGGGAACCAAGTCCGGGTTCGCCGAACCGCCGATCTTAACCTCCGCAATCTCATGTGCGCACGCCTGGATCGTCTTGGCGCCCCAGCTGCCCAACAAAAAGGGAATCTCGGCGCGGCGAATCTCCCAGCGCAGGGCGTCGCCGCCGGCAATCGGGAAAATCTGCCCCGGATAAGGGTCGGTGCTGCGCCGCAATAGATGGCGGATGCACTCCAGCGCCTCGCGCAGCGCGCGCACCGCCTGCTGCGGGCGGATGCCCACATACTCCAGCCAACTCCCGCGTGCCACCCCCAAATAGGCGCGGCCCTGGGACATTTCGTCAATCAGCGCGATCTCGCTCGCAATGTTGATGGGGTGACAGGTGAACGGATTCACCGCGGCGGGGCCGATGCGCACACGCCGCGTGGCACGCGCGATCTCCAACAGCGGCAACCACGCCGGCTGGTAAAGCATATCGTTGTAGACCGTCACCCCGTCGAAGCCGTAGGCCTCGGCGCTAGACGCGAGAGGGCCATAGGCGGCCAACGCTTTGTCCGTCTGAAACGCGATGCTGAGTTCGAGTCGTTGCAAGGACGGCCTCTCCCTGGCAAATACGGTAGGTAGGCGCGCTGATAATGCAGCCGGACGGCTGTTGCAGCCGTCGTCCAGGGGAGGACAAGGGGACGTAGCTCGCCGCCAACACGCTGCTGCAACATCCGACGCGCTGCTGTGGTAGGACGGCCGCGCCAACGGAGAACGACCGTCACATGCGCGCCATTATAGCCACGAATGCACACATTCACAAGCCGCCCGACAGCCAGTTTCGCGGGCCGCCACCCAACCGGGACTCGATTCCCCGCCGCACGCGTTGCCGGAATTTTGGCTTGCGCGCACACGCGGCTATCCTATCCGCGGTGACCACAAGGTCTGCCGTTACCCCGCACACACAACGCAAGACACACAAGGAAATGAGTCGGTGGTGTCGTCATCTTCTGCTTCTTCGCCTGCATCTTTGTCTGCTCATGCGACCTCATCCGCGTCCCGCCACAAAGTTGTGGTCTGGGACCGCGTCGGCAATGTCACCTGGGGCGTGCGCCCCTGGCACGAATGGGACCTGCGCGCCCAGGCCCAACTCCTGCGCGAAAACCCGGCAGGTCGCGCCGCCGCGCCCAGCCTGGAGGAACTCTTTGCCGGCTATGACATGGCCTTTGTCTTTGCCAAGAGCCTGGACGACGTCGCGACCGAACTGCCCGACGCCGACTTCTTGGTCGTGCACAAGCACACTGTGCCGCCTGCCGTGCTCCAACGCGGCGAGAAACTGCGCCTGATCCAACACCTGGGCCAAGATTATCGGGGCATCCCCGTTGCCACGGCCCAGGAGATGGGCGTGCCGATCGCCGCGACACCGCTGGTCAACTACCTGGTGGTCGCCGAGCATGTCTGGGCGCTCATGTTGACCCTGCTCAAGCAGATCCCCGCGCAGCGCCGCTATATGGCGGAGCGCGAATATCTCACCCTGGGCTGGGGCATCTATCCCGGCACGCCGGGCGTGCAGATTGTGCGCGACCTCACCCTCGGCTTGCTGGGCTTCGGCGAGATTGCGCGGCCCCTGGCGCGCATGGCCCAGGCCTTCGATATGCCCTGTATCTACTGGGACATCGTGCGCTTTCCGGAGTTGGAGGCCAAGTACAATGTGCGCTATGTGGAGTGGGACGAGATCTTCGCCCAATCCGACGTACTCAGTGTGCAGCTGGCGCTCAACGAGCAGACCGAGGGCATCATCGGCGCACGCGAGTTCGGCCTCATGAAGCACACCGCCTACTTCATCAACACCGCGCGCGGCAAGCTGGTAGACCAGGCCGCGCTCACCGACGCACTGCGCCACCGCCGTCTTGCCGGCGCCGGGCTGGATGTCTTCGACCCGGAGCCGCTCCCCGCCGACGATCCGCTCCACGACTTGGCCGCGGACCCGCGCTATAACGTCACCTTGACCGCGCATACCGCGTGGCAGGGCCATTGGACCCACATCCGCGACTCGCTGGAGATCTGGCACAACATCCTGCGCGTCCTGCGCGGAGAGCCGGTCCGTCATTTGGTGAGCGACTAATCCACACCGCCTTATTGCCAATAGACTTGCAGGGAGAGAACCCGCCATGCATTCCATTCGCTTCGGTTTGTGTCTGCCCATCTTCGCCAACCCCGGCCCGCGCTTTTTCCGCACGCCCAATTACCCCGCGCTGGACACCGCCGCCACCCTGGGCATGGCTTATGCCGCCGAAGCCCTGGGCTACGACTCGCTCTGGGTCGCCGATCATCTGATGCTGGGCAAGGATGAGGCCATCCTGGAAGGCTGGACCACCCTCGCCGCGCTGGCAGGCGCTACCCGTCGCGCTCAACTGGGCATGATCCACCAGGGCCATTTCTTTCGCCATCCCGCGCTGGTTGCCAAGATGACCGCCACGCTGGACCAGATCAGCAACGGGCGCTTCATCTATTTCGTGGATTCCGGCTACGGCGCACGCGAGCACGCCTGCTACGGGCTGCACTATCCGACAACCATGGAGGAACGCTGGGAAGAGGTGCTGGACGGGCTGGAGACCACGCTGGCGCTCTGGCAGGCCGATGCCCCAGTCGAGCGTCGCGGCAAGTTCTTCCAGCTGCGCGGCGCGGTCTGCACGCCCAAACCGGTGCAACAGCCCCATCCGCCCATCTGGTTCGGTGAGGCGCACCCGGTGATCCTGGAAGCCTGCGCGCGCTACGGTCAAGGCTGGAACACCGTGCCCGTAGGCTATGACGAGGTGGCACGGCGGCTGCAATTGCTGGACGCAGCCTGCCGCGCGGTGGGACGCCGCGCCGATGACCTGGAGCGTAGCCTGGAGGTGCAAATTCTGGTCGCACCCGACGTGGACGGGATACGCCGGCGCTTGCAAGGCATGGTGGACCTTGCCCCCGACGCCGCGCCGCTACCCGACGGGCTAGCCCCCTTCCTCGCCGGTGAGACGGACGAACTGCCCGCCGGCGTCGCCTCTACCTGGCTGGTGGGTACGCCTGACCAGGTCGCCGCGCAGATTCAGGCCTATCTCGACCTGGGCATCAGCCATTTCCTGCTCTGGTTTATGGATGCGCCCGACCACGCTGGGATGGAACTCTTTGCGCGCGCAGTCGCGCCCCGCTTCCGCGGAGAGGCTTAAGCCATGTGCCCCACCACGCCGAACGCCCCCCCCACTCCTGCCGACGACCACTTCGAGCTGTATGACCTGGAAGTCGTGGTCGAAGCCATCGAAGGCCATTGCACCTGCGCCATGCGCGTGGGCGACCGCGTCTTTGTGCGCGGGGGGAAGCTCTCCTTGCCCGACGGCGCGGATTTCTGCCTCTATGCGCTGCAAGCCGCGCTGCCCCTCTTGCCCGCCAAGCAACGGCGCAACCACCCCGCAGACTGGATGGAGACCGACAGCCGCGTTACCTGCCCCGACCCGGCCTGCCGCCTAATCATGCGCATTGATCGCGTGGGGACGCGCGTCCTACGCCACGACGACGTTAGCCCCATCCCGTGGGAGAGTCTCACGCGCGATGAGTGAACCATCGCCCGGCGCATCAACCCGGCGCGCCCACCGGCTTGCCTGAAAGCTCCAGCGGGGGTGGAGGCCAATGGATACCCCGTTGGCCCGACAGCCCGCGATCGGGGCGCGGGGCATAGGCGCGGTCGGGCAGCCCCACCAAGCGCCCATCCTGCACCCATGCCAAGTCACCGCCGTACAACTCGGCGATCAGCCGCTGCGTCAGCCGCTCTTGCTCCGCGGCGACCTCGGCGCGCCCAGCCAAATTGCGCGTCTCATCCGGGTCCGCAACCACATCGAACAGTTGCACATGGTTACCCACCGGGTAGTAGATCAGCTTGTAGCGCCCGTCGAAGACCATGCGCGTCGCCATGGCGTCCTCACCGCACTCCCCGTAGAGCAGGTCGCGCCGCGTCTCGCCCACCATCGACAGCCCTTCCACTGTGGCAGGAATGGGAATTCCCGCCAAGTCCAACAGGGTGGGCATGACATCCTGCCACCCCACCAGGCGCTCGTCAACGCGGTGATGCCCGACGCGCGCATCGCCTGCCGCGCCTACCAAAATCATGGGCACATTCGCCGACGGGCGATAGAAGAGCCGCTTGGCCCATAGCCCGTGATCGCCCAGCATATCGCCGTGATCCGCGGTGAAGAGAATGATGGTGTTGTCCAGCAGCTGTTCCTCGCGCAGCGTGCCGATCACCAAGCGCAGTTGATGGTCAATGTGGGTGCACAAAGCATAAAAGGCGCGACGAATGGCGATCTGTTGCGCGGCGGTGAAAGGACCCCACGTGGCACGCACGGCCTGCAACGCATAGGGCAGCGCGCCCGTCGCCCACTCGCCCAGCACCGGCGCCGGCGGCGTGAAGTCGCGGTAGAGGTCCAGATAGGCCTGCAGGGGAACCAGGGGTGGGTGGGGGTGGCAATAGGAGAGATACCAAAAGCCAGGCCGCGTCGGATCGCGGCGGCGAATCATGCGGCACATGGCGCGTGTCGCCCAGTTGGTGACATGGGTCGCTTCGGGCAAATGCCACGGGCGATAACCGTAGTCGTTGTTGCTCATGCCGTGCCCATAGCCTTCGCCGGGGTAGCCCTGCTCCGCAAGCCACAGGTCATAGTCGTCAATCGCCCCCAGGATGGGCCGCCCCTCTTCAGCCAAGATCACATCGTCGAAGCCGATACGGTCGCGCTGGGGAAAGACATGCAACTTGCCTACAGCATAGGCCTGGTAGCCCGCGTCACGAAAGGTCTGTGCCAGCGTGGGCAGCGCGGGCATGGGTTCCGTCACCTTAAAGACGCGGTCGCCGTGGGTGCGCGGGGTGACACCGGTCATAAGGGTACGGCGTGCGGGGATGCAGACAGGACATTCGCTGTAGGCATTGGGATAGCGCACACCGTTGCGCGCCAGTTGGTCCAGCGTCGGCGTCTGCACCGCCGGGTGACCGGCAACGCCCAGCAACGTGGACGGCCAATGGTCGGTGGTGATGAGCAACACATGGGGTTGCGACATGGCGATTCCTCCGTGGATGCCGATGAGGAGGGATGATTGGGATGGGGGCACCGTGTGCCGTGTAGGCTTAACGCTAACCCAAGCGCACCGAATTGGCAACTGGTGCGAATATGGCAAACCGGGGGCGGGATCGGGTACAATACTCTCCATGTTGGAGACGCAACTCGCGGCCCGCGCCGCCAAGCATCATAAGCCACCCACCGAGACCACGGTCGTCGTCGCCATGAGCGGCGGCGTAGATAGTTCGTTGGCTGCGGCCCTGCTGGTAGAGCAGGGCTATCGCTGCATCGGCGTCATGATGCGCCTCTGG
>CAKZVN010000288.1 GCA_937922105.1 uncultured Litorilinea sp. | reverse complement strand
AGGACTGAGCGAGCGCACGCTCTTCTTTCGCTATGCCGTGCGCAACGCCATCCTGCCCCAAGTGACTGGTCTGGCGCTGGTGTTGGGCTATCTTATCTCCGGCGCGGTGCTGGTGGAGGTTGTCTTCCAATACCCCGGCATCGGCACATTGCTCTGGCGCGCCATCCGCGAGACCGACTATTTCTTGGTCCAAGGGATCGTCTTCTTCTCCATCGTCACTATCGGGGTGGCAACGCTGATCCTCGACATCATCTATCCGCTCTTGGACCCGCGCATCAAGTACGAAAGGAAGCAGTAACCCGGCTATGAGCACCCTAATCAAGCCGACGGAACTGGACCCCACCGGCAGCGGCGCCCAGCCCCGCCTTCGCGCGGCCCGCCACCAAAGCACACGCCGCGAGCAATTGGGCGATCTGCTGCGCTTTCTCCGGCGCAACCCCAACCTCACCTGGGGCATCCTGCTCTTGGCTGCGCTGGCGATCTTTGCCGTATACGGCGCCCTGACCACCAACCCGGCCCATGCGCGCCCGCTTTCCGCGCCGCCGCTCTTGCCGCCCTCCGCCGACTATCCCTTCGGGACGGACCGCCTGGGCCGTAACCTCTACGCCACCATCGTGGCAGGCATCCCGCTCACCTTTCAGATCGGCTTAATTGCCGGGCTAATCGGCGTGGGCATCGGCACCATCCTCGGCTTTTTCTCCGCCTATTACGGCGGCTGGGTGGATACCATCATCAGCGGCATTGTGGATGTTGGCTTGACCATCCCTGGCTTGATGGTGCTCATCATCCTGGGCATCTCTTTCAGCGGGCGCTTGACCGTGGGCGCGATGGCGCTCATTGTCGGCGTCATCGCCTGGCTCCACCCGACGCGCGTCATCCGCTCCCAGGTCTTGACCATGAAAGAGCGCCCCTATGTGGAGGTGGCGCGTCTTTCGGGGATGGGGAGTTGGGAGATCATTTTCCTGGAGCTAATTCCCAATCTGCTGCCCTTCCTGGCGGCGTCGCTGGTCTCTGCGGTTTCGTCCGCGGTCCTTGCCTCCATCGGGTTGGAAGCGCTCGGCCTCGGCCCTATTGATTCCCCCACGTTGGGCATGACCATCTACTGGGCCATTCTGGACGGCGCGGTGATCAACCGCTGGTGGTGGTGGTGGCTGCCGCCCATCGTGGTGATTTCTCTCCTCTTCTTGGGTCTCTTCTTGCTCTCCATGGGGCTGGACGAGATCGCTAATCCTCGCGTGCGCGAGCGCGTCTAGGCGCGACCCCTTTTGCACTGGAACCAGACCTGACGCCATGAACAGCCTAGCCCAACCAACCGTACCGACCGCCGCGCACAGCGGCTCCGAGGTCGTCCTGCAAGTCCGCGAGTTAACCGTGCAATATGCCACCTCGCGTGGTCCGGTCAGCGCCGTCAACCATGTCTCCTTCGATCTGCGCAAGGGGGAGATTCTGGGGCTGGTCGGCGAGTCCGGCTCCGGCAAGACCACCCTTGCCATGACCCTGGTGGGTCTCTTGCGCCCGCCGGGGCGCATCGTGGGCGGCGAGATTTTGCTCAACGGGCGCAACCTTGCCAAGCTCTCGCCTCACGAGTACAAATCGGTGCGCCTTTCCCAGATCGCCCTCATGCCCCAGGGCGCGATGAATTCGCTCAACCCGGTGATCCCCATTCGCGAACAGATTTTGGATGGGCTGCGTGACCACGGCATCCAGTTGACCCCTGCCGAAGCGGACCGCCACATCGCCAGCCTGCTGGAGCGCGTCGGTCTGCGCGCCGAGGTCGCCAAACTCCACGCCCACGAACTGAGCGGCGGCATGAAGCAGCGCGTCGCCCTGGCGATTGCCATCAGCATGCAGCCGCAAGTCATCATCGCCGACGAGCCGACCAGCGCGCTGGACGTGGTGGTACAGAAGCTGGTCATCGAGACGTTGCGCGATGTGCAGGAAGAATTGGGCGCAGCCATCATCCTGGTGGGACACGACATGGGCCTCATGGCGCAGACGGTGGACCGCCTGGGCGTGATGTATGCCGGGCGCTTGGTAGAGATCGCGCCCATGCGCGACGCGCTCATCAGCCCGCAACACCCCTACACACGGCTGCTCATCGAGGCACTGCCCTCGGTGACGGAGAAGAAGAAATTGCGCGGGATTCCCGGTCTCGCGCCCCAATTGCTCAACTTGCCCAAAGGCTGCGCCTTTCACCCGCGCTGCCCCCTGGCTTTTGAACCCTGTAGCACCATCACGCCCGAAATTCGCCCTGCCGGGCCGGACCGGGCTGCCGCGTGCCATTTGCTGGAGGTAACGCCGTGACCGCCCCGCTCATCGAGTTTCGCAACGTCACCAAGATCTTCGGCGGCGGTCTCTTCGACAAGTCGCGTACCGTGGCACTGGAGAATTTCTCCATGACGCTGGAAGAAGAGCCGCCGATGATCACCGCCATCGTGGGCGAGAGCGGTAGCGGCAAGACCACCCTCGCACGCCTGCTCCTGGGCCTGGAGCGCCCTACCACGGGCCAAGTCCTCTTCCGCGGCAAGTCCATTCCAGACATGAGCAAGCAGGAACACCGCGAGTTTCTGCGCAGCGTGCAATTTATCTTCCAGGACCCCTTTGGCGTCTTTAACCCCTTCTACCGGGTGGACCACATCCTGCTCAAGCCGGTGAGCAAGTTCAAGCTAGCCCGCACGCGGCGAGAGGCCTATCACCTGATCGAGGAAGCCCTGGAGGCTGTCGGCTTGCGCCCGGAGGAGACGCTGGGACGCTTCCCCCACGAGATGAGCGGCGGGCAACGCCAACGCATCATGGTGGCGCGCGCGTTGCTGCTCAAGCCCAAGCTGATTATCGCGGACGAGCCGGTCTCCATGGTGGACGCGTCGTTGCGTGCCACCATCCTGGGCAACATCCAACAACTCAACGAGCAATACGGCATCTCCATCATCTACATCACCCACGATCTTGCCACCGGCTACCAAGTCAGCCACAACATGATCGTGCTCTATCACGGCGCAGTGGCGGAGGCGGGTGACGTGGAGTTGCTGGTCAAGTCTCCCCAGCACCCCTACACACAGTTGCTCATGGAGTCCATTCCCCAGGCTGTGCCGGAACGTACTTGGCATCGCAGCGGGCGCAGCGGCGTCATGACCAAACCGGAGTTCGGCGCCGGGGGCTGTAAGTTTGCCGACCGCTGCCCGCATGTGATGGCGGTTTGCCGTGAGAAGCACCCGCCCATCTATCGCACCGATCCGCATCGCGGGGTGGCTTGTTATTTGGTGCGCGAGCGCGCCGGCGGGCCGCCCCCACCCATCATCGAACAAGGCGGCTTGGAGCATG
>CAKZVN010000287.1 GCA_937922105.1 uncultured Litorilinea sp. | reverse complement strand
GCAGGCGGTCGCCCACCGCAAAGCGCCCCACATCGGGCAAGTCGCGGTCCCAGCGATAATCCTTGTGGATCGCGGCACGAAAATCCGCAATCACCTGCTGCTTGCCTTCGATGGCCCAACGGTCATAGCGTGCCCAGCGGTAGAGCACCAGCGCGCGAATCTTTTGCGTGCCGGGCATCCGATTCCAGGCGTCAATCTCGGCGTAGGCCCGCTGCACCCACCCGTTGTTCACATCCGCCCAGGGTTCAATCTGGTCGGTCTCGGTGATATAAACGGGCAAATCCCGCATGGTCTGGGGCACCGCCTCCAAAAAGTCGCGGTAAGTGCGAAACTCAAAGCGACGGTCGCTAAACGGGGGGCGCATACGTGCCTCGCTGGTGATGCGCTCCGGCGCGGGGCCGTGGGTGTAGGTATGCAACGCCAACCCGTCGCAGCCTCCCGGCCCCAACAGTTGCAGCACATCGCGCAGATATTGCACCCAATCCCCGCGCTCGTTGCCGGGGTAGCGCGTTTGATCGTTCCACGGCGCGGGACCGGCAACCAAGACCAAGTCCTGCTCATGCCCACGCAGCCGTTTGATCGCCGAGCGGCATAACCGGAAGCAGCGCGCATAGAGCGCCGGGGTGATCATCTCCCCCCAATACGGCGCATCCTCCGGCAACAGGGGGGCACGCGCCGTGCCGTCGGTGAACCCGGCTGCGGCAAAGCGCTCCGGCAACCCGCGCAGCGCCGGATCGTCCACCGGCGCGACATAGCCCGGCATGGGAACCATCACCGGTTCGTCAGCGGCTTTGGGCGCGGCGGCAACCGGCGGGCGGCGCATCACCGCTGTGCGCCACCAAGCCAGAAAACGTTGCCACCAACCCGGCTGCGGGCGCGCAGCGCGTGTCGCACGCTGCGCGTCTGCCACCGCGCGCGCCGGGCTGATGGGCCACTCGATGGAGTAGTTCGGCTCGTTGCCGATGATCCAGATGCGACAGCCGGGACTCGCCGCCACAAAGTTCGCCACCCGCTGGGCAAACTCGGCATAGTAGCGGCTATGGGGCAATGTCCCATTCGGGTAATAGCCGTTGTTGATGCGACAGATCACGCCCAACTTGGCCGCGCTGAGGCGGCGAAAGTCCTTCCCGGTCCGATTGGACGGGTCGCAGCCGATCCCTTCGGTGACGACGACCCACCCCGGACGCTGGGCGTCGAGCATGATCTGCTCGCCCCCCGGATCGTGCAGGCCGTGGATCCAGCGGCTTTCAAACTCGTTGAGCGCCATGGCGCAGTCCCTACGTGCGTGCCGGGATAACCGGCCTTGCGGACCCGTGTGCCGGTAGGCGAGCCGGTCCTGCACACTGTCGGTCGGTTGGGAGGAAGTTGGGGCAAATGCCGCTTTTCAGTTTACCAGAAAACCGGCCTACCAGAAACCATCGTCTTCGTTGAAGCCGAACTCTTCGCAAATATGCGCGACGGTCTCCACAATCTGCATGTGGGCCGCACCGTTGCTCGCAATCAAGCCGTTGTGGGCGCGCACATCGCGGTTGTTGTAGGTGAGCGGGTTGCCCCAGCAGTCGGTGATGCAACCGCCTGCCGCCTCCAACAACGCCTGGGGCGCACACAGGTCCCACTCTTTACAACCGGGGCTGGGGTGAATATAGAGATCGGCCAATTGCCGCGCAATCAACCCCACCTTCAATCCCACGCTACCGCTCACCCGTTCCGCGGTAATCCGCAACGTGGCGCGAATCTTATCCGTAATCTGTTGACGGTGGCTGCGGCTGCTCACCAGCGTCATGCGGTTGGTCTTATCGGTGCGGCTCACTGTGAGCGGGATGCGCTCATCCTGCTCGATCAACCAGGCGCCCAGACCCGCCGCGCCGGCGTAGATCAGCCCGCTCTCCGGCTGCATCACCACGCCCATCTTGGCGCGCCCGCGCACAGCCAACCCGATCATGATGGAAAACTCACCGTTGCGCGCAATAAATTCTTTCGTCCCGTCCAGCGGGTCAATAATCCAAACGCGTTCGCGCTCCAAGCGCACCAGGTCGTCTTTGGATTCCTCCGACAGAATCCCATCCTCCGGGAACATGGCTTTGACCCGGCTCACAATATGCTGGTTCGCCGAGCGGTCGGCCTCCGTCACCGGCTCGCGGTCAGACTTGTAGCGCACCTCCGACGAACCGACGTAAAAGGTATTGACAATCGTAGCGGCTTCACGCGCGATCTTACAGGCGAATTGTAGCTCCGTCGTGAGATCGGTCACTTCCACCGATTCTTGCGTCATGACACTCTTCCCAATCCGTTGTTCAAGGTCCAATCTTCGCTGCCCTGGCGCAGGCGCCGGACCGGTAGGTCCCGGCAAAGCGGGTAGGATTGTAGCAACAGATAGCAGGGGCGGCAAGTTGCTCGCGACTCTACTCCGCGGCCCATGCACAGCGAAAACCCAACCAGTCTGTCTGAGTTTCCACCGGCAAGCGCCTGAACGACCAGGTCGTCAACCCGGCAGCATCCTCGCGAAACGAGCCGCCCTTCACCACCGCCACCGCGCCATCCTGCCCCAGATCGGCGGTCCATTCCGCCACATTCCCGGCCATATCCGCCGCGCCCAACGCGCTGTCCCCGCCGGGGCGAAACGACCCGACCGCCAGCGTATCGCCGATACCCAGCGGGCTACTATTGGCCCGTTGCACCACAAATTCCTCGCCCCACGGATACGCCAGTTGGCGCCCTGTTGCCGGGACACCCCCCGCAGCAATCGCCCATTCGTCCGCCGTGGGCAGTCGCTTGCCCAGCCAGGCACAGTACGTGGTCGCGCCGCGATGATCCACATAGACTACCGGATAGTCGTCAAAGGCCGGGTCCAAAAAGTAGACGGCGCGGGTTGCGCTTGCGGTCTTGCCCGGCATGCGACAGGGTCCCCGCTCCACACAGCGCCGGTAGGCCCGGTTGGTTACTTCAGTCACATCCAGCGCAAACGCGCCCACCTCAACCTGGCGCGTCACCAGCCCATCCGGCGTGGGCAGGCGCAATTG
>CAKZVN010000286.1 GCA_937922105.1 uncultured Litorilinea sp. | reverse complement strand
GGCAACCCGGCCTACGGCCCGTTGGCAAGCAGCGGTCCCGACGCCAACGCGCACTTCGACTTCCGCACCATCAGCTCCGCCGAAGTAATCCGTCTGGGTGACCGCTACTACATGCTCTACGAGGGGGTACGCGGCCCGACGCCCGGCGCCGCAGGCGACACCCAGTTCCTGCTCGGTCTGGCGCGCAGCCGTGAAGACCGCCTTGATGGGCCGTGGGAACTGTACCCCGGCAACCCCATCCTCCTGGACTTGCCCGGCAACGTGGGCGTCGGTCATGCCGATCTGCTCCAACTGGACGGTGTCACCTATCTCTACACTTCGCTGGACGGAGAGCGGCGCAGCCGGTTGCAATTGGTTTGGCGCTGAGCCGCGCGCCAAGCCGGCGACGCCATATCGCGGCGTTGCTTGCCCATGTGCCGCTGAGGTAAGCTATTCACAGCAATTGGTCGAGGAACCCATGCCGGCGCGTCCCGGCACATACCTACCGGAGAGGTCCGCCCTTGTTCTACAAACTCAAGACCCTGTTTCGCAGCCTCTTGCTCGCTTTTGGTCGTCTGCTTGGCTTCTTCCTGTTCCGCATGACCATCCACGGCTGGGAGAATCTGCCCCCGCGCAAGTTGCGCCCTTTGCTCTTGATCTCCAATCACTTCAGCTGGTTTGACGCGCCCATCTTGACCATCTACCTGCCCTATCAACCTGCGTTCCTCATCGCCACCGAGTCCCTGCGCCTGCGCTGGTATGCCGTCCTGATTCGCCTCTTCGACAGCATCCCCATCTGGCGCGGCCAAGTAGACCGCAAAGCACTCGCCACCGCGCAGGACTATCTGCGCCGCGACATCGTGGTCGGCCTTTTCCCGGAGGGCGGCATGAACCCCGAGATCGCCGAGCGCGTGGCGCGCGGCGAACAAATTCACGAAGTACGTGCCCACGCCTCCCGGCGCAGCGGTCAACTGGCGCGCGGGCGTTCCGGCTCCGCCCTCCTTGCCACCAGCAGCGAAGCCTATATCCTGCCCGTCGTTCTCTACGGCACCGAGTTCATCCTCGACAATCTGCCCAAATTGCGCCGCACCGACATCACCATGCGCATCGGCCCGGTCTTCGGCCCGCTCACCATTGACCCCGCGCTGCGCGGACCGGAACGCCGCGCCCGCCTGGACGAATTGACCGATGAGATGATGCGCCACCTGGCGCGCCTGCTCCCGCCGGAACGCCGCGGCCCCTTTGCCGACCCCGCGCCTACCCCCGCGGAGCAACCCGTGGCACAATGATGTGCCCCGTCGCGACATCGCCATAGACCCACTGCCCGGCAGGCCCATGTCGCCAGGCATATGCCGCCACATAGGCGCACGTCAACGCGTCCAGCGCATCCTCCATCGCCTTGAGACTGCGCCCGCGCAGCCCGGTCACTGCGACCTGCGTCAACTCCTCCGCGCCCAATAGCGGCGGGTCGGCCTGCGCCAACGCCGCCAAGTGCCGCTGATACGCGGCAAAAGCCGCCCAGCGCGCCGGATAGTCCCAACCCAGCTTGGCTTTGTAGCGCAGGCGTTCCGCCAAACCGAACAGACTCACATGCGCCGGGTGGGGGTAGACCTCGCACAACAGCCGCGCGCCTGCCGCAGCCTGCACCGGCGCTGCCTGCACGAACCCATAGACAGCCGCCAGGCGCGCAGCCAGTGTCTCCCCGCGTACATCACCCGTTGCAGCCAGACGGCTGCGGTTGGCTGGATGCGCGCCGGCGCGATATCGGCCCCACGCCGCGCTCAACTCCCGGTCGCAGCGCCGTGCCCCGGTTAGATTCGGAACCGCCAGCGGCGCATCTACCGCCACCACCGCGGCGCTGCCATCCGCCAACCGACTCCCTACAAAGTCCACAATCTCGTCATCCCCCTGCAAATCGGCGCGCCAGGCTACCAGGCGGTTGCCTTCCAAAATCGCCCCGCCCGACGGGTTACGTCGGCTCCACGCCAAGTCAATCCCCACAAATAGCGGCAACAATTGCATCCATTCGCCCCGATCACGATTTGACACGCTCGATCATGCCACGTATAATGCCGCCCGGTTGCCGATAATGAACGTATACGGACCTTGTCGGCAGCTTGGTTGTCCTGAAGTCGCATCCTAACAGAGCGGATCAAGTCTGTCCATGTACCGGCACTTTGCAGCGGTTACCTGCACCTGTTGTTGTATCTGTCGTGAGCGGAGGCAGTGGCTTTCGGCTCCGGCAGATGGTGCTGCGCACTAGCCGGTTCTCGAACAACGTCCCACTGTCTCCGCCACGTGGCGGGAGTTCGGTGGGTCCAGCGTGCCGATAGGCGCTCAGGCCACACCCTGAGCGTTTTTGTTTGTGGAAGCGCCGCCGAACTCACTCGGCAGGCGTTTTTTTTGTTGGCTCGCCGCCAATCCAGCAGCAACGACACACAGCAAACCGGCAAAGACCTATGCACGAGTTACGCCAGTCTCAACTTCAGACGGAACCACACGAGGAGCAACCCTTGACCGCATCACTTCATGTCTTGCCCGGCCTACTGGTTACGCCGGAGTGGTTGGCTGCCCGGTTGGATACCCCGGGGCTACGCCTGATTGACGCCCGCGGCGCCGACGCCTATGCCGAGGCCCACATCCCCGGCGCGGTCCACCTGGAGTTGCCCGCCATCACCACCACCGTGGACGGTGTGCCGGGCATGTTGGTGGACGCCGGAACCTTCGCCACTGTCATGCAGCGTTTGGGCGTGGGCGACGACAGCACCGTCATCGTCTACGACAGCAACTGGGGCCTGCCCTCCTCGCGCATCCTGTGGGCGCTCACCTACTACGGTCATGCCCACGTCGCCATCCTCAACGGCGGCTGGGATGTCTGGCACGAGCAAGGTCTTCCCACCACCGCCGCCCTTCCCACCCCGTCCCCGGCCCGCTTCACGCCCCGCCCCGCGCCGCAGCATCTCGCCCAACTCACCTGGCTCCAAGACCATCTCAACGACCCCGACCTGATCATCCTGGACACCCGCGCCGCGGGAGAAGTCGCCGCGGGCCGCATCCCCAACGCCATCCACTGGGACTGGATGAATGCCGTACCGGTCGGTAGTTGGGAAGCGGCGCGCCCCGCCGACGAGTTGCGCGCCGAGTTGGCTGCACTGGGCGTCACGCCCGACAAGGAGATCGTCACCTATTGCCGCTCCGGTGTGCGCGCCGCCCATACCTACACGGTGCTGCGCACTTTGGGCTTCCCGCGTGTGCGCAACTACGACGGCTCCTGGCTGGAATGGTCCCATCGTGTGCTGGGGATCGAGCATGCCTAGCTGCGTCTCGAGCCTCCGACTCGCAACCCGGAAGGAATCGCACCCATGAGCAGTAATGTCACCCAATCCCAGAGTGCCGGCCTCGTAGCCGGATTCTTCAGCCCGCCAGTGCGTTTCGGCCTTCTGGCGACGCTGGCAGCCGTCGCCATCTATTTCTTTGCCGCCGCAGTGGACGGCGAGATGGCTTTCTTTTGGACCTTCGGCCTTGCCTTTGGCTTCGTACTCCAGCGCAGCCGCTTTTGCTTCGCCAGCGCCTTTCGCGACATCTTCCTGCTGCGCCACGGTCGCGCCATGCGCGGCGTCTTGACGGGCCTGGTCGTCGCCACCGCCGGGTTCGCCGTCTTTATGGCCAAACAAATCCCCAACCCAAGCCTCGGCATCCTGCCGCCTGCCGCCAACGTACTGCCCCTGGGCTGGCATCTGGTGGTGGGCGGGCTGCTCTTCGGCGTGGGGATGGTCGTCGCCGGGGGCTGCGTCTCGGGCAGCGTCTATCGCATGGGCGAGGGCTACGTCGCGTCGTGGGTGAGCTTCGGCGGCATCATGCTTGGCTTGGCCGCGGCTGCCTACACGTGGAATTGGTGGTGGGAGACCTCCATCCGCGACGGCCCGCGCATCTGGTTGCCCACCACCCTGGGCCATGCCGGTGCCGTGGTCGCGACCCTGGGCGGCTTGCTCTTGGTCTATTTACTGGTGCTCTGGTGGGAAAGTCGCGGCGGTCTCACCCTCCCGGAACAGCCCTTCCGCGGCGGTGACGACGAGACATTCCGCGGCAAGCTAGACAATAGCCTGCGCCGTGTCTTTGTCCACGGCTGGCCCATGGTCCTGGGGGGCGCCATCCTGGGCGGCCTCAACGTGCTCATGTTCGTCCACTCCCATCCCTGGGGCTTCACTGGTGAAGTCTCGCGCTGGGTCATCGGCTTTACCACCCTCATCGGCATCGGCCCCGGCCCGCTCGCCGGCGCCGACAGCCTGCCCGGCTGTGCCCTGGATGTAGGCGGTGGCGGCATCCTGCATCACATGCTCTTCCTGGTCTGGGGCATGGTCATGGGATCCTTCATTGCCTCGCTCTATTCCGGGGAATTCAAAATTCGCCTGCCCCGCCAACGCAAACGCTACGGCCAAGCTGTCGGCGGCGGCATCATCATGGGCTATGGCGCAGGCCTCGCCATGGGCTGCACCATCGGCGCTTTCTTCTCCGCCATCCCGTCTCTAGCCGTCAACGGCTGGGTCTTTGCCGTCTTCCTTGCCATCGGCGCCTGGTTAGGAACCCAGATCATCCAACGCATCGAATAGCGCATCGTCCGCCTGATCGCAAAGTTTGTCGTTCCGTTCGACACAAGGAGCAACCCATGTCCCACAAGCAACTCGACGTTCGCGGCGAAATCTGTCCCTACCCCATGATGAAGACCGTCCAAGCTCTGAAGAAACTCGGCCCCAACGACCACGTGCTGGAGGTGATCACCGATCACG
>CAKZVN010000285.1 GCA_937922105.1 uncultured Litorilinea sp. | reverse complement strand
GGTCCCAATGACTTGATCGTGATTGGCGGCGACCCCAAGCGTTTCTTCCACTATTTGCCCGGTCTTAAGGCCCAGCGCGCCCAGTTTCGTTGGCCGCATCTGGACCGCGATTTGCGCAACTTGGCGCAAAGTCACGACCGTCTCTGGCTGATCCGCTGGCGGGCATCCGCCGGTAATCAAGTCGCCGATTGGGCGCGTGGGCGGGAAGCCTGGGATGTGACGCCTTGGTCCACGCGCCAGGGTCTGCGCGCTGGAGACGAACAGCGTTCCGAGCGGCTGCCCGTTATCTATGTCTACTCGGCGCACGACCCCGATGCCGGGCTGAAGGTCGGCATCGACGCGCTCAACTCCCCCAACTTGACTGAGGGACAGCGCTTGTCTGTACGCAACAACTTGATCGTGCAGTTGGAGCAGCGCAATCGCTTGCGCGAGGTGGCGATCCATCTTTGGCGTTGGTTGGACGTGGCGGACTTGCCCGAAGATACGCCAGTGGATACCTTGCGCGAGATTGCCCGAGATCGCGGCGCCAAGCGCTCGGAGGCGGCCCAGGCCGATGCGCGGTATCTCTATCGGTGGATTTTAAAGTCGCGCCCGCGTGATTGGGAATCCAACTATTTTGTCGCCCGCTATGAGATGGAGCAGGGGAACTGGGCCGAGGTAGTTGCGCTCATGAACGAAGCCATTAAGCGCGATGTCAACAGCCAACGCAAAGTCCAGGCCTATCGCATGCTCCTGCGCGGCTATGCCCACTTGGATCGCACCGCCGATGCCTGTCGCATCTGGCGCTTGGCCAACAATCAAGCCGCCGATGATCAGCGCATCCGCGACATGATTGTGAGCATGGAGGCGTGGTTCTCCACCGAGATCGGCACATGCGAGGCCCCGGCGCAAACGGTTGCACAGTCCGGTTCGTGACAGCAAGCGCGGTTCAGCGCGTGCGCCAGGCTTGGGTGCGGCGCTGGATGCCGTAGGTGGCGACGCTGTAGAGCAGCCGCGCGGCGAGACAGGTTACCACGATGAGGATGGACATGGCCGCGGCCGACGCGGTCTGTCCGGCGTCGTCCATGTTGACCACCGCCACCGAGGCCAGCTTGAGCGCAGGGCTGTAGAGAAAGATCACCGCGGAGACGGTCACCATGCCGTTGACGAAGAAGTACATGGCGATCTCCAGGAGGGTGGGCAGACAGACGGGCACGGTGACACGCCAGAAGGTGCGATAGAAGGGCACCGACAGCGACGCGCCCACCGCCTCGAACTCGGCGTCCATCTGTTTGAGCGCGGTGGTCGCGGCCAAGAAGCTCACGGTGTAGAAGTGTACGATGTTGGACATGACCAAGATGGTCATGGTCCCATAAAGGCTGTTGAGCGGGTTGAGGATCAGATAGTTGCCCACGCGCCAGCTGGGAATATTGAAGAAGAAGATGTAGGCTAGGCCCAAGACCAACCCCGGCAACGCCACGGGCAGGATGGATAGGAAGTAGATGACCTGGCGACCCCAGCCGAAACCCCGCCCCTTTTCCACCAAATACGCGCTCAGAAAAACCACCGCGGTGCCGTAGAGCGCGGTGTAGGCAGCCATGCGCACGCTGTTCCAGTAGGAGCTATAGCCCCCTGCCACGCCGCGAAATTCGTAGTGGCGCAGGGTGAGAGTGAAGTCATAGGGCCACACCCGCACCAGCGACGCAAAGACCGCGGTCCCCAACACCAGCAGCACCGCCGTCGCCACTACGCTGCAATAGACCGTTGCCAGGGTGTCCATGACGCGGTCAGGTTTGGGCGTGAGCGGCACCGCGCGCGAACTGAGCAGCGCGACTTGGCGTTGCTGGGCAATGCGGTCCACGATGAAGGCAATCACCGTGGGCAAGAGCAACACAATGCCAATGGTGGACCCCATGGTAAAGTTCTGTTGGCCGATGACCTGTTTGTAGATGTCGGTCGCCAGCACGTTGTAGCTGCCGCCCACGACTTTGGGTACGCCGAAATCGGTGAAGGCCAAGATAAAGCAGACAAACGACGCGCTGATCAAGCCGAACTGGATGCCCGGCAAGGTCACCGTGAAGAAGGTACGCAGCCGTGAACCACGCAACGCGGTGGACGCCTCATATAGGCGCGCGTCGGTGACCGTGAAGGCAACCGCCAGGATCAAGAACGCCTGGGGAAAGCAGTAGATAATCTCGCCCAGAATGATGCCTACGGGGCCGTATAGCCCGATGTCCAGGCGCACCGGCGTGCCCAGCCAGCGGCTCAGCGTGCCGAAGAAGCCGGTGGTGACGATGCCCTGGTTGCCGAATAAGTAAATGAGCGCAATGGCGTGCACCAGCGACGGCGCATAGAGCGGCAACATGGCGATGACGCGGAAGATGCCCTTGCCGCGCATGGCGGTGCGGCTGATGGCGTAGGCGTAGAGGTAGCCCAGCGCTACTGCGACGACCGTGGTCACGGTAGAGATGTAAAGGCTGTTGTAAAACGAAGTCGCCAGCGCGGGTGTGGTGAAGTAGGTACGATAGTTTTCCAGCCCGACAAATGTGCCGTTGCGGTCGAGCAGGCTGCGCCAGACGATTTGGCCCAGGGGCAGGACGACGGAAATCACCAACCACAGGCCTGTGAGCGCGATTAGCCCGCGCATGAGCCATTCTTCGCGCGTGACGACCTGGCGCAGGCGGCGGGTGGGGACGCTGGGCAGGGCTGGGACTTGGACGGTGGCGCTCATGGGGATCTCCGCACGGGGGCTGAAACGGTTTCGTCGGGATAGGCTTGCAAGAGGTCAGGCGGTAGATGGAGCATCCAGGGGCGGCCCGCCAGTTCGCGCAGCCCGTCCAGCGCCAATCGGCGCGCAGCCCCGGCGGCTAGGTCCACCAAGAAAGGCGGCGTGCGCTCCTCCCCCGGCAACTCGCGCAGCCGCAGATAGAGGCGATAGGTCGCGCCGAGGAACTCCACATCCTCCAGGTCGCCCAGCAGCGTGTTGGCGGGCAAGTCGCTGCCCTCCTGCCACGGCTGTGGGTGGACATCCTCCGGGCGGATGGAAAGGCGCACCGGCGCGCCGGGAGTCAACGGCGGCGTATGACCGTTGAGCGAGAGAATCGCGGGGCCGCAGCGCACCTGGCGCGGTCCGGTGGCATGGGCGCGGAGGAAGTTCATTGCGCCCACAAAGTCGGCGACAAAGGGGGAGGCTGGGCGTTGGTAGACCTCCAGCGGCGTGCCCACTTGGACGATGTGTCCATGGTCCATAACGACAATCCGATCCGCCATGGTCAAGGCCTCGATCTGGTCGTGGGTGACCATGATGGTGGTCACGCCCAGCCTGCGCTGGAGTTGGGTGATCTCGTTACGCAGCCCGGCGCGCACGCGCGCATCCAGCGCGGAGAGCGGCTCGTCCAGCAGAAGCAATGTGGGCGAGGGAGCCAGCGCGCGCGCCAGCGCAATGCGCTGTTGTTGACCGCCGGAGAGTTGCGCCGGGTATTTGCCGCCCGACCCGCTCAGCCCGATGAGGGCTAACAACTCCTCCACCCGCGCGTTGATGGCGTCGCGGCGCATCCCCTTGCCGTGCAGCCCATAGGCAATGTTTTCGGCTGCGGTCAAGTTGGGAAAGAGGGCATAGGATTGAAAGACGATGCCGAAGTCACGGTTGGACGCGGGCAGCCGCGAGACATCGCGCCCATCCTGGATGATCTGCCCGCGGTCCTGGATTTCCAGCCCGGCGATGATGCGCAGCAAGGTGGTTTTGCCGCAGCCGCTCGGTCCCAGGAAGCAGACAAACTCGCCCTGCTCCACCGTGAGATGGATGTTTTCCAGGGCGACAAAGCGTCCGAAAGTTTTGGTGACACCGCGAACTTCGAGATAGGTCTGGGGTTGGCTGGACATACGCGACCCGTCGGATGGAGAATGCCGGCAAGACAATGGGAAAAGCGGGGAGGCGGGTGATTCCCGTCCTCCCCGCGCAACGCGTGGTGTGCGGTAACTGGGTTAGCGCGGCTCGGACTTGGCGTCGTAACGCGCGATCCACTCGGCCAAAATGCGGTCGCGGTTGAGCGCGGCCCAGACGAAATCGTTCTCGGCAAGCTGGGCGACCGGGTCCGCGGGGAAGCCTTCGGGAATGGGCAGGCCCGTGGGCGCGGCGGTGATGCCGTAGCTGACCGCATATTCGCGCATCGCCGCGTCGCTGATGGCCCAATTCAGGAAGGTCTTGGCTGCGTCCTTGATCACCGGCTTCTTGATCAGCGCGTTGGCTTCCATCTCCCAGCCGGAACCCTCGCTGGGATAGACGCCCACCACCGGCTCACCCGCGGCGGCTTGGATTACGGCGCGATAGTCGAAGGAGATGCCAATGGTATATTCACCGGCACCCGCCAAACGACAGGGCTTGGAGCCGGAGTGGGTATATTGGCCCATGTTCTCGTGCAGGGCATCCAGATACTCCCAGCCTGCCTCTTCGCCGAAGAGTTGCAGAATGGCAGAGACGGAGAGGAAACCCGTGCCCGAGGACGCGGGGTTGGGCATGACCAAGTGACCGCGGTAGACCGGGTCAATCAAGTCGGCCCAGGAGGTCGGCATGGGCAGCCCGTTGGCTTCCAACTCGACGGTGTTGACGCAGAAAGCGGTCATCCAGACATCAATGCCCACCCAGGAGGGCGGATTGTCGGCGTCGCGGAAGCGCGGCTCGATGCGCTCCAGCCCGGCGGGTGCATAGGGTTCCAGCATGCCCTCGGCTTCGAGGACCAACAAGCTGGTGGCAGCCAAGCCCCAGATCAGGTCGGCCTGGGGATTGTCCTTCTCCGCCAAGAGCTTGGCGGTGACGATACCGGTGGAGTCGCGCACGATCTGCACCTCGATCTCCGGGTGCTCGGCATAAAAGGGCTTCAGATAGCGTTCGAGTTGGTCGTCTTCGATGGCGGTGTAGACGACGATGGTGTTGTCGTCCGCAGAGGTAGCCGGAGCAGCCGGCGCAGCAGCATCCCCTGCGGGAACAACGGTTACACAGGCCGCAAGGGCCAAAGCGAGTACAGCCAGGAGCACGAGCCGGAACGAGCGGCGCGTCGACATAGTGAGTTTTCCTCCAGAGCGTTGACAGAGCCTCGATTAAGTCAGGGTGGAGCGCGCTATTTCTCCGAATGCTGAGCATAATCGGGGCCGGTTAACAATCTGGTCACCTTTTATTAACGTTTTGTTATTGGTGTGGGGTGGATTGGCGTGGCTACGGCTGTTCGCCATGTTGCAGGCGCCGGGTGATGTCATCCAGCACCGGCGGCAACGCCCAGATGCCGTCTACCACATAATGCGCGCCGGCTGCGGCGAGCGTATTGCGCGCGCGGTCCAGCCGCCGGGCCTGCTCCGTTGGGGAGAGGGCGGCAAACTCGGCCTGGGTCAGGCCGACCTCGTTGCCGCTCTGGGCAAAGGCGACCGTCCAGACTCCGGCGTTGAGACCTGCCTGCACGTCGGGCACGGTATCGCCCACCGCTACCACGGCTTGCGGCGGATAGACGCCCAGCGCCTCCATTGCGCGGTAGATCATCCATGGCGCGGGACGACCGGCAGGAACCTGGTCGGCGGAGATGGTGAAGGCGGGCGCATAGCCCTGGGCTGCGGCTGCATCCGCTACAACGCGCATGGCTTCTTGGAAATAGCCGGTGGAGCCTGCCGCCGCGATTCCCCGCTCCGTCAGCGCAGCCATGGTTGTGAGCGTGCCGGGGATCAAGGCGCTGTGTTGCGCCAGCACATCCAGCAAAAGGGGCACGAAATCGGCGTAGAGCGCGTCCACGTCTGCGGAGTGCACGTCGCGTCCGTGGACGGCGCGCCAGCGCGCGGCGATGGCAGGCTGTGCGGCGAGCGCCTCAATGTGGGCGCGTTTTTCCATGCCCATGGGGCCGCGTGCTTCTTCCAGGCTGATCTCCACCCCCCGGCGGCGAAAGCCTTCCACAAAGACAGCCGCGGGCGCCACGCAACCGTAGTCCACGGCGGTGCCTGCCCAATCGAAGACAACCAGCTTGAGTGCGCCGCGATAGCTGCGCCGGAACAGAAACTGCATGATAGAACTCCTCAATGTGGTTAGGCGGCGAGGGGGTGGGGTTGCAGGTCAATGCCCAGTTCGACCAGCACGCTGCGCACTGCGTCCAGCAGCGCATCTATGTCTGCCGGGAAGATGCGTCCGATGGTGCCCATGCGGAAGCAATCGACGCGACTGAGTTTGCCGGGGTAGATGACATAACCACGGCGGTTGAGCGCCTCGTAAAACGTGGAGAAGTCGAAGGCGGGGTGGTCGGGATAGTGGAACGCGGTGATGATGGGGCCTTGATGAGCCGGTGCAAGGTAGGGCCGGAAGCCCAGCGCAATCATCCCATCCAGCAAGCGGCGATGGTTGGCGCGATAGCGGGCGTGGCGCGCCGGGACGCCACCCTCGGCTTCCAACTCCAACAGGGCCTGGTGAAAGGCGAGCAGGGCATGGGTGGGCGGCGTAAAGCGAAATTGACCGGTCTGCTCCAGCCCCAGGTATTGCTCCACCAGGTCCAGGCTAAGGCTGCGCGCATAGCCGCGACAGGTGAGCAACTGCGCGGTGCGCGCCAACACAAAGGCAAAGCCGGGCACGCCCTCGATGCACTTATTGGCGGAGGAGACGAGATAGTCTACGTGTGCCGCGCCCAGATCAATCGGAATTGCCCCGAAGCTGCTCATGGCGTCTACGATGTAGACCTTGCCCGCGGTCGCGACCACTGTGCCGGTCTCGACCACTGGGTTGATCAGGCCCGTGGTCGTCTCGCAGTGGACAAGGGTGACATGGCTGATCGCCGGGTCGCGTTGCAACGCCGCGGCGATGGTC
>CAKZVN010000284.1 GCA_937922105.1 uncultured Litorilinea sp. | reverse complement strand
GTTGCTGCGCGAGCACTTTGCCGGTTTGGCAAGCCGCAACGGGAGCTATGTGCCGCCCATGCTGGCGTGGGCGGCCGCGCCCATCCCGCCGCCTGTCCATGACCCTGCGCGCGCGGCGCAACTGCTGGACGCAGCTGGTTGGCAGCTTGCGCCCGGTGAGACGGTGCGCCGTCGCGCGGAGACGTCCCTGTCCCTGCGCTTGAGCACCAACGCCGACAATCCCCTGCGCGTTGCGCTGGCTCGGCAGGTCGCTGCTCAATTGACCCAGGCGGGCTTCGCCGTGGAATTGCACTCGGTCACCTTTGACGAGTTGGCTGCCGAGTTGCTGGGCCAACGCTTCGATCTGGCGCTCTTCGGCTGGGAAGGGCTAGGCGGCGACCCCGGTACCTCGCCTTTCTGGCATAGCCGGGATGATCTGCCGGGGGCGGGCTTCAATGTGAGCAGCGTGCAGGATGCCGAGATTGACGCTTGGCTCGACGCCGCCATTACGCTGCCCGGCTGCGACCCGGCGGCGCGCGCGGATCTCTATCGCCAGGTGCAACAGCGTGTGGCTCTCCTCCGGCCCAGCATCATTCTGGCGCAGCCCTGGGCCGTCTGGGCCGTCTCGTCGCGGCTGCAAGGGCTTGCGCCCGCGCCCTGGCGCTTTACCCACAACGTGACCGGATGGTGGATACAAGAATGAGCGAGCAGGAGCAACGGATGGAGCAAAATCTGCCCGCATATGTGGGCGCGCTGGATGAACGTGAAGTGGCTGTGCTGGCTGCGCAATGGGGGCCGTTGGCCCAGGAACGCCATACCTTGCTGGTGGATCACCCCTTTCTCAGCCACGAGAATCAGCAGTTGACGCGCCCACCCCGCCGCGCCGAAGTCTGCTATGTCTTGCACCGCGGTGACCCCGCAGCCGGTGTGTTGCTGCACATCAAGCGCTTCTATCCTGCGGGCGCCTATCGCCTGCCTACCGGCGGCGTTCATACGGGTGAAGAGGTGTGGGCGACGCTAGGCCGCGAGATTCACGAAGAGACAGGGCTACGGCTGGGACCGGGCGGGGTCCAGGTGGAGCGCTGTCTGGGCGTGGTGCTCTATGATTTGGTCCATCGCACGTGGAGCACGACCGCGACCTTCGCCACCTATGTCTTTTTGGCGCGTATGCCGGCGGACGGCGTGCTCGCGCCCCAAGACGCCGATGAGCAGATCGCGGGGTGGCAATGGCGTCCCGCCCGCGATTTGCTTGCCGTTGCCGCCTATCTGGAGCAGGTGGGAACGCGTCACCCGGAGTGGGCCGACTGGGGCCGTTATCGCGCGCTCAGCCATCGTTTCGTCGCCGGTCAATTGGGGGTACACTAGGAAAGGAGGGCGGCAGGATAGACCCGTCCGTCCACCGATTACGCCCATTCCCCAGAGAGGAGGTCAAGGTGTCTACGTCGTCTCCCTCCGGCTTGACCGTTCAGCCCGCGCGTCTGGTGGTGATCTTGGCGTGGGCGGTCGTGCTCTTTGCCAGCGCCTTACCCAATATCTTGTGGCGAGAGTGGATTTGGCCCGAAGCCCCCGGTGGTCTGTGGCTGTGGGTCAAGTCCGTGGGTATGGCGCTCTTGATCGGCGGCAGCTTGCTTTGGTCGCCGCTGGCTGCCGTGCGCCCGTTGCTGTTGGCGTTGTTACTCATGTTGGGCGCCGAGTCATTGGGCCAAGTCGTGGGCCGCTGGACGCTCTGGCAGCAGTGGTTCGGTGGCGCGGATGCGCCCTTCACCGCTGAAATGCTGGGCATCCAGTTGCGACGCTTTGGGGTGGCGCTGATCATGCTGGCGGGTCTACGTCTGATGGGCTTCAACCGCCGCGCGCTCTACTTGACGCCGGGCCGGCTGGATGCGCCCATGCGCCCCGTGCCCTGGCTGGGTTTTCGTGAGATCGAACCCTGGACGCGCTTTGGCGGGCGCTGGGCGCTCTTTATTAGTTTGGGCACGTTACTCTTCTTGATCTTGGGTGGGCGACCTTCGCCCCAGTTGATTTGGTTGGCGGTCCCCATGCTGCCCATGATCTTGCTCTTTGCCGCCATGAACGCGTTCAGTGAGGAGGCGACCTACCGCGTCTCGCTCTTGGCGACGCTGGTGGGGCCGGTGGGCGAGCGCCATGCGCTCTGGGTGAGCGCGGCCTTCTTCGGCATCGGTCACTTCTACGGCGTGCCCTACGGCCTTGTTGGTGTGGTGATGGCGACCTTCCTGGGCTGGCTGTTGGGCAAAGCCATGTTGGAGACGCGCGGCTTTTTCTGGGCGTGGTTCATCCACTTCCTGCAAGACGTGCTGATCTTCAGCTTTATGGCGGTCGGCTCTATCACACCCGGCGGCGGGTGAGCGCGGGTGTGGAAAGTTCACAATGATCACAGAAGCCGAGCGTCCGGGCAGGGAATGCCCGGACGCTCAATGGGCGCAAGGACGCCGGAGGACGCGAGCCGTTACTCGTCCAGGTTGACGGGGCTGAGGATCACGTCCAGCAGGCCGACGACTGTTTCGCTTGTATCCACGATGGTGAGGCTACCGTCGTCGCCGGCTTCCAACGTCAGCACGTCCGGCTCGGCAAAGGGGCCGCTGGGGCCTTCGTCCAGCGTCACCGTGAGCGTGCCGTCGGCGTTTTCTTCCCAAGTGCCGAAATTGGTCACCACTTCTCCCGGATTGAGGTAGTCATATTCTAGGACGGCGCGACCGTCCTCCAGCAGCCCCAATGTCAGGCGCAAGCCGGGGCTGGAGGCCGCGGGCAAGACCGCGGAGCGATAGGCGACCACACCCGGCAACTCGGCCCAGTTCTCCAGGCCCGACTCAGCGGTGTCCAGGTCCACTGCGCTCAGCACCAGACCGGACTCACCAAAGAGCGCGCCGTCCTCGTCGTTGATCAAGGTCAGGCTGTCGTCGTCGCCCACGCTGAAGATGAGCACCAACGGCTCATCATACGCGCGGTCGGTTTGGCCGTTGAGGGTAACGGTGAGCGTGCCGTCCTCGTTCGCCGTCCACTCGCCGCTCTCGGTGACGACCTGGTCGTCGCCGTAATCGCTGATCATCTCGGCGCTGAGGTCGGCGTAGAGGTTGAGGGTGATGAGTAGGCCGGGTGCGGAAGCGGCGGGTCGCTCATCGGAGACAAAGCGGGCCAAGAGCGCCGGGGCCTCGGCTGTCTCGTCACCCGCTTCGTCCGTCGGCTCGTCTCCGGTTGTGGCTATTGCGCCGCCCAGGGTGCTGAGCGGGTAGAGCGGGACCTCGTCCAAATAGAGCAGGCCGTCGGCATCCAACAGGGCGTCCACCACGATGGGGCTGCTGTAGTCGGTTTCGGGCGTGCCCAGGAAACTGATGGTGAGCGCGCCGTCGTCGCCTGCTTCCCAGCGGGCAAACTCGACGACCGGGAGGCTGCCGTTGAGATAGTAGGTGGAGAAGAGCGCGTCGCCGCTCTCATACAGAATCGCCACCACAAAGACGCCGCCGGTGTCGTCGGTGGGCAGCACCAGCGAGCTATAGACCGTGCCCTCGCCCAGGTCCACCTCCGCCGTGGCGGGTGCGTCCGCATCCCCGGCTGTTTCGGCCCCGGCGGCATCTTCGGCGGCGGCTTCGTCTTCGGTTGCGTCCGTTGCTTCCTCGGCGGGGACCGGCGTCGCAGCCGGTTCAGCGGCGGGCGCAGCGGCTGCCGGGAGCGCGGGCGCGGTGAGCGGCGCCAGGCGCAGCCCCTCGCTGCCGAAGAGCATCCCGTCCTCATCTACCAGGATCAGCGTCCCCGTATCGTCCTGGACAAACTCCAACGGCACGGGCTGGTCATAGGGGCGGTCGCTTTGACCGGTGAGGGTGACAATCAACGTACCGTCCGCGGCGACCTCCCACGTGCCGACCTCCACCACGAATTCACCGTCTTCCAGATAATCGCTGACCATGAGCAGCGTTCCGTCGCTCAGCAGCGCCAGCGTGACTTGGAAGCCGGGACCGGCAGCCGACGGCAAGACGGCGGATTGGAAGAGCAGCGTATCGGCGGGCAGAGCGCTGAAATCGGGGGGGGCGGCGAGGGGGTCCAGGCGCAGACCGGCTTCGCCGAAGGGGCCGCCCGGCGCGCCGGGGACGACCAGCGCACCGCTTTCATCCACCAGGAAGGTGAGCGAAACCGGCTGAGCATAGTCCATTTCCTCGGTGCCGACGACTGTGAGGGTCACCGAACCGTCGGCGTTGGTTGTCCAGTCGCCCACCTCGATGATGGGCGCTTCGTCGTTGAGATAATCGCTCACGACCTCTGCGCTGCCGTCGTCGTATAAGCGGAGCGTCACCAGTAGGCCGGGCGACGAGGCCGCGGGGAGCACGGCGGAGCGGTATTGGCCCACCAGCGCGGGCGCGGCGTTTTGACGCGCGGGCGCAGCCTCCAGCGGTGCCGGCTGCAACGGCGCCGCCGGTAACCACGCGAGGGCTAGGGCCAAGACCAGCAACAGGGCCGAGAATTGTCGTGTGCGCTTCATGTTCCTTCCTTTCACATGGGTGGGACCGGCGTCTCCGCGTGGGCAGTGAGGTGGCCGGTACACAGACTCGGGCCTATTGTACCGCATCTGCGACCAAAAGGGCGGGTTGTGGGCCGGTGTGTGCGCCGCGGTCTATTCGTCGTCGGGCGTGCGTAGGCTGCGCGTCGGGAACTCGCGATAGGCGTATTCCTGCAGACGCGCCTCGTCCAACTCCACGCCCAGACCGGGGGCGGTCGGCAACTCGATGAACCCGTCGCGCGGGAGCAGCGGCGCGGGGGATAAGTGTTTGCCTACTTCCTCGAAGTTGACGAAATACTCGGTGATGAGGAAGTTGGGCATCCCGGCGACGGCGTGGATGGTGGCGGCAAGGCCGATGGTGGTGCTGTTGTAGTTGTGGGGCGAGACTGCGATGTGGTGGCAATCAGCCATCGCAGCAATTTCGCGCAGTTCCAAGATGCCGCCGCAGTTGGCGACGTCCGGGTTGAGGATGTGGGCGGCGCGCCTGCCGATCACGTCGCGGAATTCGTTCTTGGTGTAAAGCTCTTCCCCGGTGACGACGGGCAGCGCGATGGTTTGTTTCACCTCCAGCAACCCGTCCAGGTCGCGCGCCGAAACCGGCTCTTCATACCAATAGGGGCGGTATGGCTCCAGGCGCTTGGCGACGCGAATGGCTTGGGCCGGGGCCAAGCGCCGGTGAACCTCCACGAGGATTTCCACCTCCGGCCCGACGGCGTCGCGCACCGCCGCCACGCGTTCCACCGCGTGGTCTTCCTCGCGCTTGCCGATATAGGCGCGCCAGGGGTTGGGGAAGGGGTCGAACTTGAGCGCGCGGAAGCCCACCGCAATCACGGCTTTGGCCTGGCGTTGCAAGTCGTCCAGGCTGCCGCCGCCTCCCCAACCGTTGGCATAGACCGGGATGCGTCGCCGAAACGCGCCGCCCAAGAGATCGTAGACCGGGCGACCTGTGACCTTGCCCACGATGTCCCAGAGCGCGTGCTCTATGCCGCTGATGGCGCAAAAGAGTTCCAGCGATCCGCGCTTGCCCGCAAAGTCGTTGTAAGCCATGAAGGTGAAATGGCGGATGTCGAACGGGCTGCGCCCCACCAGATAGCGGGCCAGTTGCTGCACGTGAATCTCGATGGTGCGGTCGCGGTCGGACTGGGTATAGGCTTCACCCCAGCCGGTAAGCCCCTCATCGGTGGTGACTTTGATGAAAAGCCAGTTTTTGCTCATGCCGGGGTGGATGAGATAGGTCGTGACGCCGGTGACCTTCATGGGTGAGGCTCCTTCGGATGGGCTTGGGCTGGGAGAGCACGGCTGCGCGGGCATGCCGCCATTGTACTCGATT
>CAKZVN010000283.1 GCA_937922105.1 uncultured Litorilinea sp. | reverse complement strand
TTTCTGAGTCAAATCTGCTACGAAGCGGCACAGCGCGCCGGCGCCAACACCCATTTCGGCGGCAACTTCGTGACCATCGAAGGGCCGCGCTTCAGCACCAAAGCCGAGAGCAATCTATTCCGCAGCTGGGGCATGGACATCATCGGCATGACAACCACTCCGGAAGCACAGCTGGCGCGCGAAGCGGAAATGAGTTATGCCGTCATGGCTCATGTCACCGACTACGACGTATGGCACGAAACCGAAGAGGCGGTCAGCGTTGAAGCAGTCATCCGTGTCCTCATGCGTAACGCCGAGATCGCCAAGCAGGCAGTCGCCAATGCCATCGCGCTGCTGGTAGACGCAGGACCATCGCCCCACGCCAACGCCCTGCGTGACGCCATCATCACCGACAAAGCGCGAGTCCCCGCCGCCGTGGTACAGCGCCTCGCCCCCCTGATCGGCAAATACTTCCCGGCATGACCGCGCAATTCGGTATGGACAGCGTACCGTCGCGTTTCCACGTCCGGCAATTTGTCCTGTCAGAACACCTGCGCTATACTGGGATGCTTAGAGTGCATACGCTGGTTCCTGCCTAGAGGAGGGCTTTATGGCGAAAAAGGGTCCGCGCGTCCTGATCAAGATGCGCAGCACAGAGAGTTCCCACATCTACCTGACCGAGAAGAACCGCCGCAACGACACGGCGCGCCTCGAACTGCGGAAGTACGACCCGGTCGTCCGCCGACACGTCATCTATCGCGAAACCAAGTAACCTTCGCGCAAGCGCGTTCGTCCCACCGCGGTCAGCGAAGCAAACAACAGTCGTGTGTCCCAGCGCAGTGCGTTGTGCACTGCGCTACTATTTTGTACCCGTCCGGGCGCATTCCGGCACATGGCGGCTCTCACCGGAACCGCGCCCGTGCGCGAACCGTTAAACCTTAAACGTAGTGAAAACGTACCCAACCGGTGGGGCACTCACCTTCGCGATTTAGAGGTCGTTCTGGTATCATAGGAACTACGTCAAATGTCCGCTCAGCCGAACCGCCCATGCGGCGGGGAACGAATGTTGGAGCCGACGCTGATTTCCGGTTAGAGCATGTGGACCGGTCTCGCCCCACCCCGCAACAAGCTGGGGCGGCGCTGTGAAGCCGGTCAGGAACTTGGTTTGCCCATGAGTCGCTTGGTTCGTGTCATGATTGCACTGGGGCTGTTCGCCCTGGTCGCCCTACGTTCTGAAGGTACGCAGGCGCAGGCGCCGCAACCCTCCCCCACCGCTACCGCTGCAACGTCCCCTGTCCAGCCTAGCCCAACCGGCAACATCGGTTTTGCTGCCGCAACTGCTTCGGCGACCGCCACGCCTACCGCCACGGTTACGGTCACCGACATCATCGGCTTGTTGCCGACCCCCACCCCCACATCCGCCACGGTGACTGCACAGGCCCAGGATTCCCCGGTCGAGGGAACTGTCATTACCAACCGTAGCGGATTGAACGCCAAGTTCTTCCTCGAAGGCGCCACCTACACCGTCGCGCCCAACACGGCGCATGGGGTGCGCTTGCCGCGTGCCACATCCGTTCTCAATCTATACACGTGCGACGCGGCAGTCGCCGAAACCAACGCCGCCTGTTTCTGGGACCCCTATCTTGTGCAGCAGGACGGTCTCTACGACATCTTCGACGCCGTGACCCAAGCCGGACAGACCAAACTGTTGCTGCGCGAAGCCGGCGCCCCTCCTACCGACCAAGTTTGGGTCCAGAATCGCACCGGACGCACTGAAGCGGTCGTCTTCCGCAGTGAAGTCATTGACTTACCCGCCACCACGCTGCATGAGTTCCCCGTCTCCGTCGGCGCGCCGGCAATCCTCTACGTCCGCCATTGCCTCTCCCTAAACGGGCAAAGCGTCTGTGAATGGACGCCCAAATCGTTAGAAGCAGGTACTTTCTACGCACTGGTAGAGTCCACATCACCTGCTGCCACGCCGGGCGGCTCCATCGTGACCGTTGACCTACAACCGGTCGTGGGCGCAGGACAGGTCGAAACACCCTCAGTTGGTGCCACACCTGCGGCGGCACAACGCCAACCGGCAACCAACGCAAACCAAATCCTCTGTCGTTTGCTTGTACCCGTCCTCAACGTCCGTAGCGGTCCCGGTCTTCAATACCTGATCATTGACAAAGTCCGCAGCGAGGGAGCGTCCCCCGCTACCGTACTTGTCACCGGGCAAAGCACCGACGGTCAATGGCTCACCGTGGACCCGGCTGTGACCGAAGGCGGCTGGATTACCAGCAGCGCCAATTTCATCGCCTGTGAAGGAACCCTGGCACTCCTCCCCCGCGTGGAAGCACCACCGCTTCCTGAACCGGTCGTGGTTGTACCGCCCGCAGCAGCGCCCAATCCAGTCGTGATTACCGCGCCGGCTCCTGCTGCGCCTGTCCCGCCTGTGCAAACCGAACCCGGTGCGAACCAGGACTCGCAGGCCGAAGCAGAACTACCGGTTGCCCAGACCACCCCTGTCGCCCCCCCAGGACAGGGCCTACTTGTGGTCAACAACGGCTTTCAACACGAAATCCGCGTGACCATTGATCAGCGCTTCCGCCCGGTGGAGGGTCCCAGCGAATTCGACCTGCAACCCGGTGGGGCAGTGACTGTTGCGGTTTTCCCTGGCTCCATTGCCTTCACCGCCAGCAGCCCGTGGAGTGGACTCTCGCGTAATGCCTCGTTGGAGGTCGCTCCTGATAGCGCCGTCACACTCTGGCTACGTTTCGAGCGCGACTCCAGCGGTTCCTGGTACTTACTCTGGGACTGACCTCCCCGCAGCCTGGCGAATCTTGCCCAAGTGAAGACCCAAAACAAAAGGCCGGCTTGTTCGCCCACAGCCGGCCTTATTAATTATTCCGCTTTCCTACGCATCGGCGGTAAACCGCAGGTTCCAGTTTTACCGTTGCCGATAACGTACATAGAGTTCACGCGTCACTTCATCATCAGTAAGCACGAACTCTGCCGCCGCACCGCGCGGAATTCCATTTGCATCCACTAACTGCACCGTCCACGTGCCGGCTTGCGGCTCCACAAATAATACATTCATATTGGTAAAGCGCGTATAAGGACTCGGTTCGCCGCGTGTCGTGCGCGGCAATCCGGCATCTGACACCTGGTCTACCGGCAGCACAGCGCCATTGTGTGTCACACGCAGGGAATAGCCACCCAGACCGAATCCACCCGGTTCATACACATACAAGAATACCCGCACCACATTGGGCGCCAACGACTCCGTCGGATGCTTCTCCGCCGCGACCAGGTCAAAGGTGAACACAGGCGCCGGGGTAGGGGTGGGAATCGGAGTTTCGGTTGGCGTAGGCGAAGGAACCGGCGTATCGGTCGCCGTAGGAATCGGCGTAGGCGTATTGGAGGGTGTTGGTGTAGCAGTCGGTGGTGGCGGCAGCGGTGTAAAGGTCTCGGTTGCGGTCGGCATCATGATTTGTACCGTCGCAGTCGCCGTCGGCTGGTCCATGGTAACAGCGACCGGAACGCTGCCCTCCGTCACCGGCGTCGCCGTAAAGGTCGGCACAGGGGTACGAGTCGGCTGTTCGCGCCCGAATCCGCCGCAGCCGCTGAGCACCAGCACGGAGATCAGCACGCCGACCCCGGTCCAAATTTTCCGATGGTCACGGTTACCTATCCGATAGCACCGCAGCAAGGCTACAATTCGCCCCATCCCTCGTTTCAATACCATCCATCCTCATCACTAGACAGCGCGGGGGACGGTCACTCCCCGGCGTATACCATGTGCAGTCTAGCGCAGCGCTGCTACCTGCGCAAGGTCATCACCCTACGATAGCCCCCCGACCAAGCGGAAAGTTCAAGCCTTTCCCAAGAGGATAGTGACAAGCGTTACGGTAAATCATTGCTTGTACCACTATGCTACCGGTCGAAGAACTCCGGCTCCAACCCGGTAGCCGTCGATCACCAGCCACAGGACAGCGACATGACAAACCCAGCCACCATACCCGACTCTCATCGCAATTTGCTCGAAGGCCCTGTCTTCGCCGTGCTCACGACCCTCATGCCCGACTATCAGCCCCAATCCAGTGTCGTATGGGCAGATTTCGACGGCGAGTACGTCTTGATCAATACCGCCAAAGGCCGCACCAAAGAGCGCAACATGGCGCAACGCCCCAAGGTCTCTGTGTTGGCGCTGGATACCAACCAACCCTATCGCTGGATTGAAGTGCGCGGGGAAGTCGTCGAGATCACCGAGGAGGGGGGCGTCGAGCACATTGACAAACTGGCACGCATGTACACCGGGCAACCCGGATACTACGGCTATGTCGCCCCGGCGGCCCAGCGCGAAAAAGAAACCCGTGTCATCTGCAAAATCAAGCCCACGCGCGTTATCGCATTCGGCGCCTAACTGCAAGGGATGCGGGTTCGTCTCGGCACACGCACACTTTGTGCCCACCGGACGAACCCGCGCAGGCATCTACCCTGCCAAGTACGCCACCGTTTGTGGACCCTCCGGCAATATACAGATGCGCTCGCCCACCTGCTCACGCAGAGCCGACAGGGTGCCTGCCAAGTCGTGGCATGGTGTAAAGAGCGCTCCAACAATCTGCTCGTCGCTCAAGCCGTCGCTATACACATACACATCTGCATATAGCTGGATCATGGCTTGAATCTGCACCTGCCACTGGTCCTGCGCCGTAAACCCTGGTTGGGCCAAAAGGTCCAGCACCCCCTGCGGGGACCCGCCACGTGCCAACAGTTCCGCATAGCGACCGTGGCTGGGCAAGCCGTCCTCACACGCGCCTGCCATGACAATCGCGCCGCCCTGGCGCACGATCTGGCGCGCCGCGCTCATGCCTTTCACGCACTGATACAGATTCTGATCGAGCGGGTAACCGCTGTTGGTGGTCAACACCACATCGTAAGGATGCTTCACCGCCACCATCGCCTGCTCGCGCACAAAGCGACACCCCGCGGCGTGCGCCGGCAACATATCGCCGGCAAAGACCCCCGTGATCTGTTTGTCCGCGTTGAGCGTTACATTGAGCAAAAAGGTCGGCTCAGTCTTGAGCGCGACCTCGCGCATCTCCTCCCAGATGGGATTCCCCTCGGTGACGCCCCAGGTAGCGCGCCCATCCGCGATCATCGCCCGTCCGTGGTTTGTGATCACGCTTTCGGCGCCGGCAAGCGCGGGCAACACCCCCTTCGGCCCTCCGCTAAAGCCGGCAAAGAAATGTGGCTCAATAAACCCTGTCAAGATACGCACATCCGCTTCCAGATAGTCACGGTTGATGCGCACCGGATGGCCCAAGCGCGTCTCCCCCAGCGCAACAAGGTTGCCGTCGTCGAACGCATTGTGCTGGAGACAGCGGTACCGTTGGACGATCTCCCGCCCCAACATGCGCTCCAGCTCCGCCGGCGTCTGGGGCCGATGCGTGCCCAACGCGTTCAGCAGCGTAATCTTCTCTGGTGCAATCCCGGCTTCTTCCAAGTACCGGGTGAGCACCGGCATGATGCGGTCATTGGGCGTCGCCCGTGTAATGTCGCTGTGCACAATCACCACGCGATCGCCCGCGCGCACACGTTGCCCCAGAGACAGCCCTGCATTAGGCGACTCCAGCGCCGCCAGCAACGCAGCCGGTTCATCCGCAACGCCCGGGACATATCGCGCGCGTACCACATCGCAGTCATCCGCCACCTGGACGCGCAGCCCCTGACGCCCGTAAGCTAGTTCCACTTCCATGAAGAGTCTCGCCTCTCCTCTCCAATTGCAGCCTCCGATTGCTGCCGACAGCCGTGCGCGGTGCGCAACTTCCTAGCGAATTTTCGACGGGAATTCGGGCAATCCTTGAATGCCTAGACGCAGCCGGAAGAGGGCACCGGCAGGCGCGCCGTTCTCCGCCTTGTTGTCGCCCCCGGCGGTGGTGACATACATATCGCGGTAATCCGCGCCGCCGAAGATTACGCTGGATACTTTCTTTGCCGGGAACTGAATCCGTCGGAGTTCGCGCCCGTCGGGTGCATATTGGGTCAGCCGCCAGCCGTCCCAGCGCGCGGACCACACATTCCCGTCCGCATCCACGGTCATGCCGTCAGGCACGCCCTCCTCGTGGCTGCTATCCACAAAGACGCGCTGGTTACTGATGGCTCCGGTTGCCTGGTCATAGTCGAAGAGATAGATCTTTTTCGCCGCCGAGTCCGTGTAATAAAGCTGCTTGCGGTCCAGGGTCAGCCCCATGCCATTGGAGATGCCGATACCCTCCAGAAGTAGAGTCAACTTCCGGTCCGGGTCCAACCGGTAGAGCCGTCCCAGTCGCGTTGGCGTCGGCATGGTGCCGCAAAAGACCCGTCCCTCCGGATCGGCGAACACGTCATTGAAGCGCGACTCCACCTCATCGGGAATCTCCTCAATGATGGTCTCCAACTGCCCAGCGCGCCAAATCTTCACCGCCCCGCGCGCCATAAACAGCAAGAGCGCGCCATCATCCTGGAAGGTGAATCCGCCTACTACATCGCCTTCATAAAACTGCTCATGATGACCGGTCGCCGGGTCATAGCGGTACATGCGCCCGCCCAGGATATCTACCCAATAGAGTCGCTGCTCCTGCGGATGCCAGAGTGGACCCTCGCCCACCTTACACGCGTAATCGGCAATCAGTTCCAGTTCCATCGGTTTTTCCCCTATCGTCCTCTTGGGTTC